>DATKVT010000122.1 GCA_035529935.1 Williamwhitmania sp.
TGGTGTTGGTTTCGGCCATGATGAAGGCCGATGGCAAGGTGTTGAAGTCGGAGCTTGACTTTGTTAAGGATTTTCTCGTTCGTAGCTTTGGCGTCGATATGGCTCAGGAGGCAATGATTCTGCTTCGCGACATGCTTAAAAAAGAGGTGCCGGTGAAGGATGTTTGCTTCCAAATTCGTGATAATCTTGACTATTCTGCTCGGCTACAGCTCGTTCACTTTCTTTTTGGAATTGCCAAGGCCGATGGTGTTGTTAGCCCAGAAGAGTTAAAGCTTGTGGAGGATATTGCAGGTTACCTAGGCATTTCTCCATCTGAATACACCTCTATCAAGGCCATGTTTGTGGACAATACCGAATGGGCCTATCAAGTTTTGGAAATAAGTAGAAGTGCTACCAACGATGAGGTTAAGAAGGCCTATCGCCACATGGCGCTTAAGTACCATCCCGATAAGGTAAGCCAGTTGGGTGAAGATGTGCAACGTGCTGCTAATGAAAAGATACAGAAGGTTAACGAGGCCTACAATCTCATCAAAAAGGAGCGGGGAATGTCATAGCAATTGTTTCCTTTTCAAGGTTATTATGCTGAAGTAGCTTATTTTCGTAAATTTTTTATTTAACTTTGCCTTCCACCGAAAAACATAAGTTGAAAACAATGAGCACAGACGAACTGACATTAAAGAAGATTATGGCTATTTCGGGTCAACCGGGGCTTTTTAAGTACGTTTCGCAGAGTCGTAATGGCATTATCGTGGAATCGTTGGCTGACCAAAAACGCATGAATGCTTCTGCCAGCGCTAAGGTCTCTTCCCTTGGTGATATTGCAATTTATACGACCACTGGCGAGGTGGCTTTAAAGGAGGTTTTTAAAACTATCCGCGAGAAGACTAATGCTGGCCAAACCATTATCGAGCCAAAGTCTTCCAACGATGCGCTGAAGGCGTTCTTAGGAGAGGTGCTCCCGGAGTTCGATCGCGAACGGGTTTACGCTTCCGATATTAAGAAGATGATTACCTGGTTCAACCTATTGAATGCGCACGACATGCTTCATCTTATCGACATTGAGGACGAGAAAGAGCCAGAGAAGGAAGCAGATACTGAGGCTGCCGCAGAGGAAAAGACTGAGTAGCTTTTTTTCGAGAGCAATTGCTGAAAATATTTTGTGGAGCGCTACTTTTTTGTGAAG
Source organism: Williamwhitmania sp. (assembly GCA_035529935.1). Lineage (NCBI taxonomy): Bacteria > Pseudomonadati > Bacteroidota > Bacteroidia > Bacteroidales > Williamwhitmaniaceae > Williamwhitmania > Williamwhitmania sp. Next base: position 1,184 of record DATKVT010000122.1, read on the forward strand.
TAGCGCTTCTTTTTTGTTGTCTTTACGGTAATTACCATTGAAGATTTCCCGATGAAAAAATCTCTCCAACAGAAAATAGTGCACCTTAAACTTACTCCTGAAAAGGTAAGAGAAATTTTTCGCTTGCTCCAGAATCAATCCCTCGCTAGTTTCGATGAGGTGGAGGCGTTTTTGCGGCTTCGAACCATAATCGATGAACGCTTGAGCCAGGAGATGGCCAATCGATACATTGCGTTTGCAAAAAACACCACCGAAACTCAGGCAAGGGAGCAGCTCAATTTTTTTGTGGAGGAGATAGATCCCATTGCGCAGGAGAACGACAATGCGCTCGATGCCATGCTTATAAAGAGTAAATATGCAAACGATTACCTTCGCTCTAGCGCACCTCTCTATCTGAAACAGCTGCAGCGAAGAGTGGAACTCTTTCGCACTGCTAATGTAGCCATAATGGCGGAGGAGGAGGTTCTAAGCCATGAATATGCCGAAACCGTATCTACGTTGGCTATTGAATACAACGGTAAAAGCCTTACCATGCAGGAGGCCTCATCGATGATGGAGCTCTCAGACCGCCGAATAAGGCATGAGGTTTATTTGCTGATGCTTCAACAGCGGCTAGGCGTAACCATTAACCTTCATTACCTCATGGACGAGTTGCTAAAGCTTCGTTACCGGATAGCAGTGAATGCTGGGTTTAAGAATTACCGCGACTATAGGCACTTAGAGCTCGAGCGGTTTAGCTACAGCGTGGCTGAAGTACAAGCGTTACACCAGCTAGTTGTAAAGTATTTTGTTCCCCTTGCCGATAAGGTTCTGGTGCGAAGAAAACGATTGCTTGGAGTGGATGAGTTAAAGCCGTGGGACCTAGAGGTTGATCCTTTCGGTGTAGTGCCGCTTATGCCGTTTGAAAGGGTTGAGCAGCTGGTAGAAAAGGGACGCTCTGTTCTCGCGTTTATCGATGCACGTATGGGCTCATTGGTTGACCGCATGGCTACTTCGGGGCACATGGACCTCGAAAGTCGACATGGCAAGATGCCGGGAGCTTTCAGCTATCCACTGCCACTCAGCAAAAGTTCTTTTCTCTTCATGAATGCTGCTGGTGTTTACGACGATGTGGTAACCTTTATGCACGAAATGGGGCATGCCTTTCACGAGCAACTTGGCAGCAGCTTACCATACTCGTTTCAGAAAGATTTACCCATAGAGGTTGCAGAGTTAGCCTCCATGTCGATGGAGCTGATGTCATCCTCAAAGTGGGACTCTTTTTATGGCGAAGCCGAGCTGAAAAGGGCAAAATTGCGACTGCTTGAGGAGGTTGCCCTTGCCTTACCTTGGATTGTGGCGATTGATGAATTTCAGCACTGGCTTTACACACACCCAGAACATAGCCATGCTGAGCGCGATGGCGCTTGGACAAAAGTATATCGAAAATACGTTAGCCATGAGATAAGCTGGCTTGGTGCAGAGGAGGGATTTGTGTTTGCTTGGCAGCGTCAGCTACATATATTTGAGGATCCGTTCTACTACATTGAATATGCCATTGCTCAGTTGGGTGCACTTGAGCTATATCAGCAATTTACTCAATCGTCGGAAGAAACTTTACAACGCTTTACATTGGCTCTAGAGCTGGGAGGTTCCATACCAATGGAAGATCTTTACGCAAGGGCTGGCCTCAGCTTCTCTCTCTCGGAACAGAGAGTTAGTCTACTGTCCAACTTTTTAGAAGAGCAGCTGATCTCACTCTGGGAATAAAAAAAGCTGGGAATTTCCCAGCTTTAATGTTTATCCTTATTAGTTAAGAATTATTCGGTAATAATCTCATATTCTGGTGTGTATCGCACCTTAAATACACCGCAATTTTCAAATCCACCCTCTGGGGATACCCTTTTAAACTGGTAGGCGCTCTGTATGAGCATCTCGTGGTCGCAGGGAATACATTGCTCAATCGATTTGCCATACTTGGAAAGAGTGGGCACGAAGTAGTAGATCACGTCAAAACCTTGGAAGGCAAATTGGTTAGGTTCAGCATCGAATTGGTTACGGTAGAGTTTAACAAACTTCTTGACTAATGGCGATGAGTAATCTACAAAGTATGGGGAGATATAGCGCAACCCCAACGTATAGTAGCTGTTGATATCCACACTTTCAAACCTTTGCCACGATGGCATTCCGTAAAGTTCAATGGGAGTGTTGTAAACCACCTTCATGTTGTTAAGTTTGCTCAGCAGATCCGACACAAATGCTTCGTTATCGGAAGGTACCACCACGAGGTTAATCATTGATATAGAGAACATCTTAGAAAATTTATCGACTACCGATTCAAAGGGCTGGCCAGTATGGTAGGCCATTTGATGAAATGTTTTAATAATGGAATCGCCCAGATTCCTATCGGTAAACCTAGCCGATAACTTCTCGCGAAGAAGTTTTACTATATCGGAGGAATCCTTCCCCGCCTCGTAAAGTAGAACTACGTTGCAATCCTTGCGGTTCGAAACATAATCGGCAAGGGCATTCACTTGATCTAAGTAAGAGGGTCGGATTTGAATGAGATATGGATTTTTGGCAACCATGTTTGGTATCGCTGCAAGCGGTGAAACCATATAGATTTGTCTTTTTTGAGCATACTCAGCCACTGGCTTAATTTCGTTGCTGTAAACCGGGCCAATGATAAGTTCGGTGGATTGGCTCAACCGCTTTACTTGTTCCCTTACCCTCAAGGGATCACGCTTGCTGTCCAGCACCTGTAAATCCATCTTATATCCGGTATCCTTAAGTACCTCAAGCGCCATCAGTGCACCTTGGTAAAAGTTCATAAAGTTCTGCTGCTCTGTTGCAGCGCTAACATTGGGATTCCCGATGCTTAAGCTATCAATAAGGTCAACTTTATTTGCATTGAAGGGGAGAATCAAAGCTAGATGAACGGTATCCTTCTTCATCTCATTGGGACCGATTTCGCAATTGCACGGAGAAGCTACCACTTCGCTAGTAACCGTTTTCAAAATGGTGTCCGTTGAAGTTACTGCTTCATGAACAAATCGCAGCGGAACTCTTAGGCTAAAGTCAAGTTTGAGTACTCCGTCGGTAGTAGGGTTTAAGGCTATGAGGGTATCGAGTGGAATTGTATATCGTTTTGATAAGGAGTAGAATGTCTCCTTGGCCTTTACCTTGTGGTAGAGATATGCGCCAGCAACTATATCGGATGTATCTGAAGGCAGTGTTCCTATCTCCTTCTTAAGCGAGTCCTTCATTCTTTCTGCCTTTGGAAGAGCGCTTTTTGGAATTACCACCACTTGGCTCTCTTCCAAGCCATTTTCAACATCAGCATTATTTTTCATTAGCACCTCTACCGGAACTTGGTAAAGCCGCGAGATGGCCGACAGCGTTTCACCCTTTTTAACGATATGGTATATGAAGTCGTTGTCTTCAGTTACTCCTCTGAGATCTGATTCTCTGATAATAGCAGCTGGAATTTTTAGGGCCTGATCGACCTTTAGCCCTTGAAATATATCGGGATTTTCTGCGGCAATGTCGGCCTGGCTAACTCCGTAGGCTTTGCTTATGGAGTATAAGGTTTCGCCTTTCTGAACAATATGAACATAGTAAAATTTTCCTCCAATTTTTACCTTTTGATTCGATTTCTGTATCTGTACAGGAGTGGTGGGCTGATCTTGTCCAAAGGAGGGAAGTGCGGCAATCATTAACAGCAGCACTAGAATCTTTTTTATCATTGTATAGCTGTTTTGCTTTTTAGTCTTACTTCGCAAAGGTAAAAAACTAACCTTACATGCTAAAAATTGTGTCGCATTACGGGTGAAATAATGCGAAAGTATCCCAATCTTTGGGTTTACTGAACCTTTGTTGCCCCCAATTGTTAAGTTTTTTGGTTTTATGGCTAGGTATAAAAGGCTGATTGGGTGAACAATTCACATTAATTACCGAAAATAGTATGAAAGGTTTGGGGGAAGAGTGTTCATTGGCTACTTTTGCAACTCAGCCGTAAATAATGCAGAGCCAATCTAAAATTTTCTTCAGTCTAGGATTAACAGAGCATCGTTTCTGGGGGGTAATTCTGTTACCTTACCTTTTGGAAAGAATTGCCGATTCACCTATACTTAAAATTGCCGAGAACCTTCACGGGAAAGAGCAAACCAAAACCATAGAGCTCACTGCTGCCGAAAAGCAGGTGCTCAAGTTGGTGAACGAGTATAGTGAGAAGTCGCTTTTCAAGCTCTTTGCAAAGCAGAAAACCCAAACGGAGTTTATTGCGCAGCTGTCGGCTGAGCAGCATACAACCAACATTAGACCTTTCATTGAGCGGCGCATGTTAAAGTGCTTCAACCTGCTTAAGGGAGCTGATATTCCAATTTACCAACAACGGCTTAAGCTTAACAATCTTTATGAGGAGGAGCGGCTTGAGGTGGATCAGGAGCCGGCCCAAACGCTTTTTACCTTCGAACGAAATGAGGAGGGTACAAGGTATTCCTTGGCAATAACCTTTAAGCAGGAAGTGGTAAAGTTGGGGAAATTAACCACCATCATCACCAACTCTCCCTGCCTTATTAATACAGGGAAGCGCATACTCTTTGTGGAGGAAACCGATGGCAAAAAGCTGCAGCCATTCCTTTCCAAAGGCTTTATTACCATCGCTCGATCTTCGGAGAAGCAGTACTACTCCTCATTTGTGCTAAACACAATAAAGAAATATCAGGTGAAGGCTGTTGGTTTTGACATTAGTTACGACGATAGTTTATTTTCCGCACGCCTTACCGTTGAAGAGAACCTGGCAGGCGAGCTAATGGGGTGCCTTCAATTCCACTACGGAAGCAACAGTTACTTTGCCAATAGTATCACTGAACCTAAGGTAACGCTGACTTTTAAGCATGATATTCCATCCTTTCACAAACAGGAACGTCGGTATGCCGAGGAGCAGAAGCTAATTGCTAGCCTCGAAAATCTGGGGTTATTTAACGTAGATGGACCTTACTTTCATCCTTCAGGTAAGGGGAATAAGCCGGAGATACGTGATTTGATGCTGGCCATATACAAAAATTGGAGCCAGCTGGCCGACCTTGGCATTACGGTGGACCAAAAGGTGAGTGGCCCTCGGCAATTTTTTATGGGTAAGCCAAGGCTGGAAATGCGGTTTGCCTCGCATGCTGAAGGATTTATGGCAACGGGTGGATTACATCTGAATGATCAGCAGCTCTCCTTGGGGGTTCTTAAAAAGCTGTTGGTCAAGGGTGCCGATAAAATTACCACACCCGAAGGTAGTGTAGTTTACCTTGCCGATGAGGTGCTGGAAAAGATACGGCCAATCCTTTTCTTTGGACATGAGAAAGAGGGTGGAATAAAGCTTAGTCGCCATCACTTTCAGCTTGTGGATGATTCCCTTGAAATTGGTAAGGAGGAGTTGGCCAAGCTCAAGAGCTTTGATCAGCTGCCAAAAATGGCCAGCAAGGCACTTCCTGTTGGGTTGAATGCCACGCTTCGTTCATACCAAATGGAAGGGTTTGCTTGGCTGAAATATTTGCAAATGAATGGCTTTGGCGGTTGCCTTGCCGACGATATGGGGCTTGGAAAGACCCTTCAAACCTTGGCTTTTTTGCTTTGGTGTAAGCAAAATATTCGGCAACCTTTGTTGGCAAAAACTGACCAGCCAGCCCAGCAGAGCCTCTTTATATCCGCAACCGAACAAGGAACTATTTCAGGAAAAACACCTACTTCGCTTATAATAATGCCCACCTCCCTCATACACTCATGGAAGGCCGAGGTGCGTAAATTTACCCCAGAGCTCACCGTATACGAACATGTGGGTCTTGGTCGAACAAAGGAGGTGAACCAGCTGGGCAAGTACGATTTGGTACTTACCACCTACGGAATTTTGCGCAACGACATGGAGATGCTTAGTAGGTTTCGTTTTTTTTACGCCATAATGGACGAAAGCCAAATGATAAAAAACCCTGACTCCAAGGGGTATAAGGCAGCCATGCAGCTAAATGCCGAAAATAAGCTTGTAATTACCGGTACGCCAATTGAAAATTCGCTCATCGATCTTTGGTCCCAAATGAACGTTATTAACCATGGTATTCTTGGAAGTCAAAAGTTCTATGAGGAACAATTTGCCAATAGCCTAAACGAGGGTGTATCGGCTGTTCAGGAGCAGCGGCTGAAGTCAATAATTGCGCCATTTTTGCTAAGGAGAACAAAGGAGGAGGTGGCGAAGGATTTGCCCGAGAAACTCGAGAATATTGTTTACTGCGACATGAGCGAGGAGCAGCAAGAAATTTATAATGGCGAAAAGGAGGCGTTTAAGCAAAACCTTATTGCCAACCTAGATCCCAACGGGTATTCGCGCAACCGCATGAAGATATTTCAAGGGCTGATTCGCTTGCGTCAGGCGGCCTGCCATCCTGCACTATTCGATGATGGATTCACTGGACGCTCGGGCAAATTTGAAGAGGTGGTGCGCATGATCGACAACGTGGTGTCGGAGGGTCATAAGGTACTAGTATTCTCCTCGTTTGTAAAGCATTTGAGACTGGTAGAGAAAGAGATTAAAGCACATGAAATACCTTACCTTATGCTCACCGGTAGCAGCCTTAACCGCGAGGAGTTGGTGAAGAACTTTCAGCATAACGATAAGATAAAGGTTTTCCTCATTTCGCTCAAGGCAGGAGGTTTTGGATTGAACCTTACCGCTGCCGACTATGTATTTCTTCTCGATCCATGGTGGAATCCGGCTAGCGAGAACCAGGCACTCGATCGTGCACATCGCATCGGACAGGACAGAAAGGTTTTTGCCTACCGCTTTATTACAAGTGGATCTATTGAGGAGAAAATAATGGAGCTGCAGGAGCGCAAGAGCAAGCTGGCCGATACTTTCATAAACTCCAATAATCCACTTAAGGACCTAAATCGTGAGCTGCTCGACGCGCTGTTGGGCTAGGTGAAAATATTTTAAGTTGTTTGGCATTATTGGACTAGCTTCGCTCAGTTCTAATTTCTAATTTCTAGTTTCTAGTTTCTAATTTCCTAGTTACCTACCCTTTAGTTTCCGTATAACTTTGCCTTTCAATGGGGTCTGAAAGATTTGTTTTATCATTGCCCCTTGTAATTTGATGTCGATGTGGCTGTCCAAAATATACCTAGACTGAAAACATTGCCACATTTTCATTGTTTATTTCTGGTTGATTGGAAATTGATATGCTTCTTCCACAAGAAAATATTGCATCCCATCCTTTGAACAGTGCTGCACAGGAGACTGGTATTCGGGTGGTTAGGCTTAACCCTAAGGGAAAAGAGCGGCACACCCGTTCGGAACCGCATCGGCACGACTACTACGAGATTATCTTTCTGGAGAAGGGAAGCGGTGTTCATATTGTAGATTTTGAGCAGTTGGAGATACACAACAACGTTTGCTACCTCCTTGCACCGGAAAGCGTTCACCACTTCGACACGTTACGGGAAGTAAACATGCAGGGGTGGCTGGTTGAAATTTCTAAAGACTACATGCACGCAATTGATAGTTCGCTAAACGTTCTTTTCTGCAAGAATAGGGGTAAAATGGCGCTAACAATTCCAACGGAGGAAATTGCAAGACTCTCCAATTTGTTAGCCCAGATGAAGGAGGAGCAGGATAGCAATAGGAAGATGGCTGCACAAGCAGTTATGAGCTACTTTCGGCTGGTGATGGTGGAGCTCTATCGACTTTTGGAGCAGCAGCTGCAGACGGAGCACTTTAGGGAGCCCGACGAACGATTCCTTGCTTTTATGGAGTGGGTGGAGGTGCTTCATCGAGAGGTAAAGAGCATTACAGTTTATGCCGACAAGGTGCATCTCTCTCCACGGCAGCTAAATCGCATCTGTTTGGATATTACCGGAAAAACGGCCAACCAGCTACTTAACGAGCGTGTAAGTCTTGAAGCCAAGCGATTGCTCTTTAATGGCCAAATTCAGGCAAAAGAGGTGGGTTATCATCTCGGGTTCGACGATCCATCCAACTTCGTGAAGTTCTTCAAGCGACACAACGGTATATCTCCGGCTGGATTTCGAGATACCATGTCCAAAATCAACCATCGTTAGTCCAAAAAATCACTTTCCATCTGCTCTTCTTCTCCCGATATTTGCATTGTCAAACTTTAGCAGGTCTTTTTCAAATGCCCTGCCTGCTGAGTTCGGTTTTGAAAACAATTAATAAATTCAAATACTATGAAAAAAGTGATTTTAGTCGCTGTTGCCGTTGCGGCAGTGTTTTCAGCAAAGGCTCAGGACACATGGACTGTTGATAAAGCGCACACGAGCGTAAACTTTAGCGTTACCCACCTTTTAATATCGGAGGTTGATGGGCAATTCAAAAACTTTGAAGGCACGGTGATTTCAAAGTCTCCCGATTTTGTTGGGGCAGAAATTTCATTTACCGTGGATGTAAATAGCATTAGCACCGATAACGAAATGCGCGACAACCACCTCAAGAGCGATGCTTTTTTTGATGCAGCCAAATTCCCGAAGATGACCTTTAAGAGCACCTCTTTCACCAAGGTCAGCGGAAACAAGTATGCGCTAACCGGCGATCTTACCATTAGGGATGTCACTAAACGCGTTACGTTCGATGTAACTTACGGTGGAACGGTAAAAGATGGATACGGCAACACCAAGGCTGGCTTCAAAGCTACAACTGTTATCAACCGATTTGATTATGGCTTAAAGTGGAATGCACTTACCGAAGCTGGTGGAGCAGTTGTAGGTCAAGATGTAACAATAACCATTAACGTGGAGGTGGCAAAGGACAAGAAAAAATAATATTGGATAGCACACTTTTTATGTGTAATACGGGTAGCCATTCCGCAAAGGATTGGCTACTTTAGTCTAAAGACTTTTAGTGATGGCAATAACCCGAATGCCGGCCATATTTATAGGCCACGGAAACCCGATGAATGCCATACAGGACACACCGTTCAGCCGTAGATGGGAGGCATTGGCAACAACCTTGCCAAAGCCACGATTTATACTGTGTATTTCTGCCCATTGGGAAACTAAGGGAACCAAGGTTACCTACTCTGCTTCACCAAGAACTATTCACGATTTTGGGGGCTTTCCCCGCGAGCTGTTCGAAGTGGAATACCCTGCACCTGGATCACCTGCCTTGGCCGATAAGGTGATTGCACAATATCTAGATCAGGTAGTTCAGCCCGACCTTTGCTGGGGCCTCGATCATGGGTGCTGGTCGGTACTGCGCAAGATGTACCCTGAGGCGGGGATTCCCGTTGTGCAGCTGAGCATCGACTACAACCTCTCGCTGAAGGAACACTTTAAATTGGCAGGAAGTCTTGCCGCATTGCGCGAAAAGGGTGTGCTGATAATTGGCAGCGGGAACATTGTGCACAACCTAAGATTGGCACAGTGGGGAAGCGACCAGGTTTACGGCTGGGCCCGCGACTTTGATGGTACTGTAAGGCAGCGAATAGAGGAACGTCGGTTTACCGAACTGTTGGAAATGGATGGAATAGAAGGATCCTCGCTTGCGGTGCCCACACCGGAACACTACATTCCGCTATTGTACACTCTTGCGCTGTATAAGGATGAAGAGATATCGCTTTTTAATGAAGGCTTCGACCTCAGTTCCATCTCCATGACATCGCTAGTACTTAAGGGTTAACAGTATTATTTAAGCAATCATGCCATTTCTGTTGACCTTGTTATCTATATGGCGTACCTTTCGTCCCGAGTGGCTGGAGCACAAATGTTGTTTTGTTGAAAGCCCATAAAATAGGGTTTGGTGAAAGGTCAGCACCAGTAACCTGAACAAAAACACCAGCCATGTGACCGGGTTGGGCAATAATTTTACACCATGATTAAAAAACTACTACTTGGAACTGCCATGGCTACCGTCATGCTATTTGTGGCTCAGCAGGCGGCTACTGCTCAGGAAAAGATGGAACGCCCGGCTAAGGTTGGTGTTCAAGCTATCGACGATTTCAACACCAAGAGCTTCGATACCTACGATGAAAGTCTAAAAATTTCGGATGCCATCAAGCTTATTGATGTAAAGACCGATGCCGATGGAAAACCAGTTTCGGTGACTAATGGTAAGGGCGAGGCGCTTTCGGCTACAGATGCTCTGGCTCAACTAAAGGAGCTCCAGGTTCGCATTAAAGCCCAAAGCGAAAATGTGGAGAAGGTAAAGGCGCTTCAGCAACCTGCAACCGATGCTCTAAAGTCATGCTCCATGATGCAGAAGGCCAAGGCTAGCAGCGCGTTGAGCAAGGATGGTAAGGCACTAACCTATTCAGCCGACGAAACCAAAAAGCAGATGGAGTCCGTTGCCAAGCAAATTGAAATGGTATCGAAGCTGAAGAAATAGTTTTTAAGAAGTTGAGGATAAAACCTTTAAAAAGAAGAGACGCAATATTTTGCGTCTCTTCTTTTATTTCAACTAATACCTAATTAGGTAAACGCCTTTCTACAACCTTGCTAGCAGGTTGAGCACGTTGTTCTCAATTCGCTCCTGAATGTTCTCGATTGGAGCTTTTTCGAAAGGTTCACCTACAATGTGCTCGTATAGCTCAATGTAACGCTGCGAAACGCTCTCCACGAAGGCTGGAGTCATGGTAGGAACGTTTTGTCCACTCTTACCCATAAATCCATTCTCCATGAGCCATTCGCGTACAAACTCCTTGGATAGCTGACGCTGCGGTTCGTTCTTGTCGAACAGGTGCTTGTAGCTATCGGCGTAGAAGTAGCGGCTGGAGTCGGGGGTGTGAATCTCGTCGATGAGGTAAATCTTACCGTTACGCTTACCAAACTCATACTTGGTATCCACCAGGATAAGCCCCATCTCGGCAGCCATCTCTGTTCCCTTTTGAAAAATGGCCAACGTATACTTTTCCAGCAGTGCGTAATCCTCTGCTGAGACCATACCTCTTGAAATGATCTCCTCCTTGGAAATATCTTCATCGTGGAGCCCCTGCTCGGCTTTGGTTGTAGGCGTAATGATTGGAGTAGAGAACTTCTCATTCTCGCGCATTCCCTCAGGAAGCTTTACACCGCAAATTTCTCTTGCTCCACTCTTGTATGCTCGCCATGCGCTGCCACAAAGGTAGGCTCTAACAATCATTTCAACCGAAAATGGTTCACACCGGAGTCCTACAGTAACCATTGGGTCGGGAGAGGCAATCTTCCAGCTTGGGACAATGTCGGCGGTAGCGTCCAAAAACTTGGAGGCAATCTGGTTTAGCACTTGCCCTTTGTATGGAATACCTTCGGGTAGAACAACGTCGAACGCCGAAATACGATCGGTAACTACCATTACCATGTAGTCGTTGCGGATGGTGTATACGTCCCTTACCTTTCCGATGTAGATGTCGGTTTGTCCGGGGAAGTGAAAGCTGGTGCTAACAAGAGCTTTTTCCATTGTGTGAGGTTTTAAACGTTAGTATGGCCATCGGCCGATTCTTTATCTTTATCGAAGGCATGCACAATATACTTTACCAACCGGTGACGGATAATATCGCGCGAGTCGAGCTCAATAACCCCAATACCATCCACGTTACGCAGCAGCTGCATGGCCTTCACCAAACCGGAGTCTACCTGGCGGGGAAGGTCAATCTGGGTCATGTCGCCGGTGACGATAAACTTGGCATTCTTGCCCATTCGGGTAAGAAACATCTTGATTTGCGGAACGGTGGTATTCTGAGCTTCATCGAGGATAACAAATGCGTTGTCGAGCGTGCGGCCACGCATGTAAGCCAGCGGGGCTATTTGGACAGTTCCATCCTCCATAAAGGTGGCGAGCTTGCGCACCGGAATCATGTCGTGTAGGGCATCGTAAAGCGGTTGGAGGTATGGGTCCAACTTCTCCTTCATGTCGCCGGGAAGGAAGCCCAAGCGCTCACCGGCCTCAACGGCTGGACGGGTTAGAATGATTTTTCGAACTTCCTTATTTTTCAATGCCCTAACAGCAAGGGCTATGGCGGTATAGGTTTTGCCCGAACCGGCAGGACCGAGGGCAAAGAGCAGATCGTTTTTGTCGTAGAGGTCGACCATTACGCGCTGGTTGACGGTGCGGGCACGAATTGCCTTGCCGTTGTTGCCCCAAACGAGCACATCATCCATGTCTTCGCCGGCATCCATCATGGCTTTGGCATCGTCCTGAAGTAGACTCTTAAGGTCATCTTCGGAAAGTCGATTGTAGCGTCCAAAAAACTCGACAAGAATGAGGAGCTTATCCTCGAAGCGTTCAATTTCGATGGGTTCACCCGATACCCTTAGTTCCTGTCCCCGAGCCACCACCTTGAGCTTGGGAAATGCTGCAACCAGCAGGTTGTAGTTTGTATTATTTACCCCATACAGGGCCACTGGGTCGATACCCTCTAGCAGAATTAGCTTTTCTGTCATTAAGAATTTATTCAGTTAAGCAGAAGTATTGCCAGATTAGTTGCCTCACGACAGGTTGTGCTAGCCTTTCTTTTGCCATTGTTTATTTGCCTTGTGCATACACCAAATTTTGTAAATGGAAGCACATCGGCATTAATTGGAGAACCTGTTTGTATTTATTGTTTTCTTTCCGAAAAGCTTATGATTTACAACCTAGTTTACGGTTTCATTCTATTGCCAAGAATACATTTCGGAGTGCAAGAAAACATACAAAACTAAGCTTTTTTTGTTACTGGCATGTGTTAATTTTTGGTTACATATCAACCTGTTATGCACAGCTTCAACATCTTTAACAATCGAAAATCAATCATAATGTAGGCTTTCTTGAGGTAAAAAGTGTTACCTAGCTTAAACATATATAGAACCAAAAAGCTTAATTGTGCCAATGCTTCCTGAAAATCAAAAAAAGGCTGCTAAATTTGAGGTATTAATCTATACTGCGCGGGAATGGCCATCATAACCCTTACAACCGATTGGGGACGAATGGACTACTATGTGGGAGCCTTGAAGGGGGAGTTGCTCAACGGCTGTCCCAATGCAACCATTGTGGATATAAGCCACCACATCCCCCCCTTTAACGTGCAGCAGGCAGCCTTTGTGGTGCGCAATAGCTACCAACACTTTCCAAAGGGGACGGTTCACATTATTGGTGTTAATAGCGAACCAACGGAAAAGAATCCTTTGGTGGCGGTGCAGGCCGATGGGCAATATTTTCTTGGTGCCGATACAGGTGTATTCAGCTTGTCCATCAGAGCAAACCCAGATAAGGTGATAAAGCTCAGCTATGAGCCCATTTCGGGCTTTAGTGCGCTACACGTTTTTGGTTCTGCAGCCGCCCATCTTGCCAATGGTGGAGCTATCGACGAGTTGGGAAAACCCTATACTAGCATTGCGCAGATGATTCCGCTGCGGGCAGCCTTCGAGGATTCGCTTATCAACGGAACTATTATCTACATTGACTCCTTCAACAACGTGATAACCAACATAAGCAACGACCTCTTTGAGCGAGTTGGACAAAACCGTGCATTTGAGATATACGTGCAGAGCTTCCACAACAAGCTTACCACCATTTGCAACACCTATAGCGATGCGCTTCCAGGCGAGCTGCTAGCAATTTTCAACTCGGTGGGGCTGCTGGAGGTGGCCATCCACAATGGCAAGGCTGCGGAGCTGCTAAGCTTGGATGTAGGTTCAGCGGTAAGGGTGAAATTTTTAAATAACGTAATAAACTAGATTATGAACGATAAGTTGCAGGCCTTTGAGCGACTGCTAAACATAATGGATGAGCTGCGGGAGAAGTGCCCGTGGGACCGAGAGCAAACCTTTGAGAGCCTTCGGGCCAACACGCTGGAGGAGGCATACGAGTTGGCGGGTGCCATACTGAGCAAGGACTACAACGACATGAAAAAGGAGCTGGGCGACCTGCTGCTGCACGTGGTGTTCTACTCTAAAATTGCCAGCGAGGAGCAGCGGTTTACCATAGCCGACGTGATGAATGGCCTTTGCGATAAGTTGGTTTACCGCCATCCGCACGTGTTTGGTGATG
>DATKVT010000123.1 GCA_035529935.1 Williamwhitmania sp.
CGTATTTTTGGAAGCGAGATCGCTGAAAAGTGAATCCATCAACTCGGCCCATCTCCTGCTCGCTATTTTAAAGGATGAGGGCAGCATGGTTTCCTTAATGCTTGCTGAATCTAACATCGACTACTTTGTGGTTAGAAATAAGTTAGAGGGAAGCCAGGTTCAGTCAAGGGCAGACTACTCCGACGATGACGATGAAAAGGAGCAATTTGGAGTTCCAAAGGGCACACCACAGCCTGGTGGAAGGCCTTCGTCCGATACCCCCGTTCTCGATAATTTTGGTATCGACCTCACCAAGGCAGCTGAGGAAAATAGGCTTGATCCAATAATTGGCCGTGAACGTGAGATTGAACGTATTGCCCAAATTCTAAGCAGGAGAAAGAAAAATAACCCCATCCTCATTGGAGAACCTGGGGTTGGAAAATCTGCTATTGCCGAAGGTCTTGCCTTGAGAATTGTGAAGAAAAAAGTTTCTAGAGTACTATTTAACAAGCGAGTTGTTGCGCTTGACTTAGCAGCCATTGTTGCTGGTACAAAATACAGAGGACAGTTTGAGGAGCGCATGAAGGCCATTCTTAACGAATTGGCAAAAACGAGCAATGTTATTCTATTCATCGATGAAATTCACACCATTGTTGGTGCTGGAGGAGCAACAGGTTCGCTCGATGCAGCCAACATGCTTAAACCAGCACTGGCACGAGGCGAAATTCAGTGTATTGGGGCCACCACCCTTGATGAATATCGTGAACATATTGAGAAAGATGGAGCACTTGAGCGTCGCTTTCAGAAGGTAATGGTGGAGCCAACCTCCCCGGAAGAGACTTATGAGATATTGAACAACATTAAAGAGCGGTATGAAGATCACCACAATGTAATTTATACCCCTGAGGCTATTGATGCCTGCGTGAAGTTAACGCAACGATACATTTCCGATCGACACTTGCCTGATAAGGCAATTGATGCCTTGGATGAAGCAGGATCAAGGGTACATATTGCCAACATAAAGGTGCCCGAACGCGTCGTCATGCTCGAAAAACAAATTGAGGAAACTCGCAATGAGAAGCTTAAGGCGGTGAAGAACCAAAACTTTGAAATGGCTGCCTCCTTCCGCGATAGAGAGCGTCAGTTTTCCGAACTCCTTGATCAAGAACAGAAAAAGTGGGAAAAGGAACTTTCCCAGAATCGAGAAACGGTTGATGCGGAAAAGGTTGCAGAGGTTGTTGCCATGATGACCGGCGTTCCTGTTCAGCGTATTGCCCAGGCAGAAGGTGAACGGTTGCTGGTAATGGCTGACGAGTTAAGAACAAAGGTTATTGGTCAAGATGAAGCCATCGGAAAGGTTGTAAAGGCTATCCAACGAAATAGAGCAGGATTAAAAGATCCACTTAAACCCATTGGAACCTTCGTTTTTCTCGGTCCAACTGGTGTCGGTAAAACACAACTTGCCAAGGTTTTGGCGAAGTATCTGTTCGACTCAACCGATAACCTCATCAGGATAGACATGAGCGAGTATATGGAGAAATTTTCCGTTTCTCGTCTCGTTGGAGCACCTCCCGGATACATCGGTTATGAAGAGGGAGGCCAGCTTACTGAAAAAGTAAGGAGAAAGCCATACTCCGTTGTACTGCTTGATGAGATAGAAAAAGCTCACCCAGATGTTTTCCACATTTTGCTCCAGGTGCTGGATGAAGGCTTGCTCACCGACTCATTGGGACGAAAGGTCGACTTCAAGAATACAATTGTAATTATGACATCCAATATTGGAAGTCGAGAGTTAAAGGAGTTTGGACAGGGAGTTGGGTTTTCGACACAGGCAAAATCAGATGCACCCAATGAATACTCAAAAAGTCTAGTGCAAAAGGCTTTGAGAAAAGCTTTTGCACCTGAATTTCTCAATCGTATTGACGACATTGTGATGTTCAACACCTTAGAGCGAAAGGAGCTGCATAAAATTATCGATCTTGAGCTGAAGGGGCTAATCGATAGAGTGATTAGCTTGGGGTTCAATGTTAAGGTAAATCTTGCAGCTAAAGACTTTCTGGTGGATAAGGGCTACGATATTCAGTTTGGTGCTCGTCCCTTAAAGCGTGCCATTCAAAAGTATCTTGAAGACCCCCTAGCAGAGGTTATTATCAAGGGAACATTGGCGCTCAATAGCGTTATAAGTGTAGGCTACACTAAGGGTAAAGACGAACTAAATATCAAACTCGGAAAAAGTAGCTTGACCGAAGTTGATGAACAAAACGATTAATTTCCTGTTTAAAAAGCGACACATAGAAATGTCGCTTTTTTTTAAAAATATAGTTAATCATGGAAAAGAATAGTGTAAAAGTCACATTTGGAGGAAATCCCATAACGCTTATTGGCAAGGAGGTTAAGGTTGGGCAGGCAGCCGAAGATTTTACGGTGTTAAGCAGTGGACTTAAACCAGTAAAACTCTCCAATTATGAAGGCAAAGTGAAGATCATTTCTGTTTTTCCTTCGGTTGATACATCCGTATGCTCCGCACAAAATCACCGTTTCAACAAGGAGGCCTCAACCCTTAGCGATAAAATTCAAATCATTGGAATATCTAACGATCTTCCTTTCGCACTAGGTCGCTATTGTGGTGCCGAAGGTATCGATCGGATTGTTACTCTCTCCGACCACAAGGATGTTGATTTTGGGCTGAAGTATGGATTCCTAATTCAGGAACTACGGCTATTAACACGCGGAGTTGTTGTTGTTGATAAAAACAATATTGTTCGCTACGTAGAGTATGTTCCAGAGGTGACACATGAACCCAACTATGAAGCAGCTATTAAGGTGGCCAAAGAATTAGTATAGCGATAAAAGCGTGATTAGTCACGCTTTTTTTATTTCACCCTTCCAATAAGGTCATATTCAAGAGAGTCAACAATTTCGACCTCATAGAAGTTCCCTATTTCAAGGTGCTTCTCATTTTTTTTCTTTATGAGCACCTCTCCGTCTACCTCTGGTGAATCGTATTGAGTCCGCCCAAGGTAAAACTCATCATCCTCAGAATCAATAAGCACCTGATAACTCTTTCCTACCTTATCAGCATTTAGACCCTCTGATATTTTCTGCTGAAGCTTCATTATGATTCCTGCACGGCGAATTTTTTCTTCCGTTGAGAGCGTATCCTCTAGATTATTGGCAGCAAACGTTCCCTCCTCCTCTGAGTATGGAAAAACGCCAAGTCTGTCAAACTTAACCTCCTGAACAAATTTGCAGAGTTCTTCAAATTCAGCTGCTCCTTCACCGGGATGTCCCACCAACAAAGTAGTTCGGAGAGCAAGATTTGGAATCTTAGCCCGAAGACGACCTATTAGGTCATAGGTATCTGCCTTACTGATTCCTCTATGCATATTTTTCAAAACGATGTCACTAATATGCTGGAACGGAATGTCGAGGTAGCTGCAAATTTTGGGGTTCAAGGCTATGGTGTCAATTAAATCGTCAGGGAACTGATATGGAAAAGCATAGTGTAGCCGAATCCACTCAATACCTGCAATTGTCGACAGTTGGTTTAGGAGTTCTGATATTCTACGCTTTCCGTATAAATCCATGCCATAAAACGTTGTATCTTGAGCAATGACAATTAGCTCCTTCACTCCTGCCGTAGCCAATTTTTCAGCTTCTTGAACCAGCTGCTCAACGGTTCGCGATAGGTGTTTCCCTCGTATTAATGGGATAGCACAGTAGGAACATCCCCAAGAACAGCCTTCAGAAATTTTTAAAAATGCATAATGAGAAGGGGTTGTAAGCATTCTTTCGCCAAGGAGCTCACTGCGGTACTTTGCACCGAGTATCTGAACAACTGATTTGAACTCGTTCACACCAAAGAATCCATCCACTTCGGGTATCTCAGTCTCTAGCTCCAGCCTATATCTTTCCGATAGGCAGCCGAAAACAAACAGTTTCTGTATATGGCCCTGCTGCTTTTCCTCGGCGTATTTAAGAATCATGGCAATAGATTCTTCTTTAGCATCTCCAATAAAGCCACAGGTGTTTATTAGCACAATGTCTACCTTATCGTTGCTGTTGTGCATTACTTGGAAATTGGAAGCCTGCAGCTGCCGCATTATAAACTCTGAATCGACAATATTTTTGGAGCACCCTAGGGTAACAACGCTTATTCTTTGATTTTTAGTTTGCATAAACCACCCTTTCATTCAGAACAAATAAGGGCCTGCATAACAAAATAGCAAACCCTTTTTTCAAAATTAATAACAGTAATAATAACTACCTGAAAAGAGTATCAACAAATGCCTTTCTATCAAATATTTGCAAATCACCGATACTTTCGCCAAGACCAATGTATTTAACGGGAATTTTAAACTGATCGGATATGCCAATCACAACACCCCCCTTGGCCGTGCCATCCAGCTTGGTAATAGCTAACGCATTTACTTCTGTAGCCCTTGTAAACTGCTTTGCCTGCTCAAATGCATTTTGTCCAGTGGAGCCATCGAGAACAAGTAACACCTCCTGCGGAGCAGATGGAATCACCTTTTTCATCACATTTTTAATCTTGGTGAGTTCGTTCATTAGATTCACCTTATTGTGAAGACGACCTGCCGTGTCGATTATGACAATATCTGCATTTTTCTTGATTGCCGAAGTCAGCGTATCGTATGCCACAGAGGCTGGATCGGAACCCATTTGTTGCTTAATAATTTCAACTCCGGCACGTTCCGCCCAAACGACCAGCTGCTCTACTGCAGCAGCGCGAAAGGTGTCGGCTGCGCCAATCACCACCTTTTTGCCAGCTAGGGTAAACATGTTTGAAAGTTTTCCTATTGTTGTGGTTTTGCCAACACCATTTACCCCAACCACCATTATCACATAGGGTCCATCAGCTGCCAAAAACTCCGTGTTTAGTTCCTTTCCAGCAGTATTTTCCTCCAACATTAGAGAAATCTCATCTTTCAGGATGAAGTTGAGCTCGGAAGCGCTTAAGAATTTTTCCTTCACCACTCGCTCCTGAATTCGCTCAATTATTTTGAGGGTAGTCTCTACGCCAACATCAGAAGTAATAAGCACCTCTTCCAGCGCATCAAGAACCTCATCGTCGATACGGGAACGACCAGCAATAGCGCGGGACATCTTCCTGAAGACACTTTCCTTTGTTTTTTCAAGACCCTTATCCAACTTATCCTGCTTTCCGGAGAAAATATCGAGAATTCCCATTACAATAAATTTATGGCACGCAATAATAACAAAAAAGCTTCTTTAACAGAAGCTCCTTTGTTCAAAATTCTAAACGGTTTTATTTTTTAGCAAAAAAGTCTTTAACTTCTGCATTGATAACCATTTCTTCTTTAAAAATATAGGCTCCTGTCTTTTCAGACTTAACCATTTTTACGCATTTAGTAAAGTTCTTACCAGCGCCTTTTTGCAAGGATGCAACTACTTTCTTTGCCATTGCTCAACTTATTTAATTTCTCGGTGAACAGTTACCTTCTTAAGAATTGGGTTGTATTTCTTACGCTCAATTCTATCTGGAGTGTTTTTCTTGTTCTTGGTGGTTATATACCTCGAAGTGCCGGGCATTCCACTCTCTTTATGTTCGGTGCATTCTAAAATTACCTGCACGCGGTTACCTTTCTTTGCCATTGCTAAATGCCTTTTTTACAGTTTCTTAGTATTCACAAATTAAACCAACACTTTGTGCTCTTTTAATGGCCTCTTTCAGACCAATTTTGTTGATGGTTCGCATGCCAGCAGCTGAAACCTTAAGAGTCACCCAGCGATTTTCCTCTTCAAGAAAGAATCTCTTCTTGTGAAGGTTGGGGTTGAACATTCTTTTTGTTTTCTTATTGGAGTGTGAAACGTTGTTTCCTACTCTTGGAACTCTACCCGTAATTTGACAAATCTTTGACATTGCTCGATATTTATTGCTACCATTATTTTCAAAACAGAGCGCAAATTACGCTAATTAATTCCAATAATTCAAATATTTGAACCTTTTTTTCACCCTATTGCGAGACTTTTTTCAAGATATTTTCTCTCAGCATGTTGAGAGCCCTTGCCGAAGCACGAAGAATGTTCTGCTCACGGCTATTCCCAAACGAATACTTGAACGATAGCGTTTCGGTTGGACCTGCAACTGCGATCCATGTTAGCCCTACAGGTTTATCTACGCTTCCCCCCGATGGACCAGCAACCCCGGAAGTAGCCACGGCATAAGTGCTTTGGAACAATGCTCTACATCCTTCGGCCATTTCCCTTACAACTTGCTCACTAACGGCCCCATATCTCTCCAGTGTTTCCATTTTTACTCCGAGCAGTTCTGCTTTGACTTTGTTGGAATAGGCTACCACCGATCCAGTGAAATAGTTGCTAGAACCAGGAACTGATGTGATCATATGAGCAATATTTCCTCCAGTGCAACTTTCAGCAAGTGATAGTGACATATTATTGTTGGATAATAATTTACCAACAACAACCTCAAGTGATTGGTCGCTTAATGCAAAGATGTTTTCTGGAATAATTAGCTGAAGTTCAGCGATTATATTATCGATCTCTTTCTGAAGCATTATCCGATCGTGACCAAAGGCCGAAAGTCGCAGTTTTATTGCTGTGGGACTGGGTAGGTATGCTAACTTAATATGAGTTGGGAGATTATCCTCCCAGTATGAAATCCTCTTTGCTAAACTTGATTCTGGAAGACCGAATGTCATTACTGTTTGGTGAACTACATCCACATTGGTTAGCTGCTGCATTATTAATGGCAGCACCTCATTATTTAAGAGATAGTTCATTTCAAACGGAACTCCTGGAAGTGAAAAAATCAACTTTCCATCAACGTGGAAGAGCATGCCTGGAGCAGTTCCAACTTTATTATGCAAAACGGTGGCCTTAGCTGGAATTAAGGCCTGATGTCGATTTAAATCGTTCATTTCAACACCTCTGGATGCGAGGAGTGATTCAACGTGTGAAAGTATTTGATCGTTGAGAATTAGGTTGCTATGGAAATATGATGCAAGCGTTTTTTTCGTTAAGTCATCTTTGGTAGGACCAAGCCCCCCGGTTAACACGATAACATCGGCATGCAATCTTGCGTTATCCAAAGCCTTAGCAATGTGAGTTGGATCGTCCGACACAGAGGTGATTTGGTGGATAATTACACCTATAGAACTTAATGCTGAGGCAATTTGGGCCGAATTGGTATCGATAGTCTGGCCAATTAGTAGTTCATCGCCGATAGTAATTATTTCTGCTACCATATTTTTGTGTGTTTACAGAAAAAGGTGGCCAACGACCACCCTTATACCGGTATGAGCCTCTCACGGGATTTGAACCCGCGACCTGCTGTTTACGAAACAGCTGCTCTACCGCTGAGCTAAAGAGGCAAAATAGTTGCGCAAAAATAGCTCTTTTTCAGAAAAACCAAAGCAGGTAACAGATTTACTTAAGAGAATCTAGAACCGCCTCAGCCTTAAGTCTATCGTTCAGCACTGCCCGATATTCAGCAACGTATTGACTACCTGACTTTAACGAATCCGCTATATCTAACCAGTTAACGGCTAAATTATAATTACCACCAACTTCGCTTGCAACTGCAAGGTTATAGGCGGCTTGCTCTTTAAGCTTATTGCTGGAATTGCTGCCCACCAACCAACTCCAAATTTTTATTGCCTCTGCCCAATTATTTTCATCTACTTTATTTTGAGCCATTTTTAAGTAAGGATTGGTGCTGGAAACAATTTCTCTGTACTGTGTTGTCCAAACGGGCGTAAACGCGGCTAAGCCTGCTATTCCCGCTTCACTTCCGACATAGCTTGCCACATCGGTAAATTTGGGAAGGTTATCAACGGCTTCACGACGGGAAGATCCAGCCGCATCCCAAGAGTATGATTTTTGATATAGGTATGCTGCTTGTGGTGTTTGGGAGTCTGAACTATATATTCGCCAAAGCCCAACGGCTTTGATTGTAAAATAGGCCCGGTACCCATATTGGTTCTGTACGTCAGGCACTACCGTGATATCTGGATTGAGACTAAAATAATCTAATGAAACAATTTGTAGCGCATTAGTGCTTTCAACAATTGCACCAACAGAATCTTTTGGCAAAATAAATGTAGATGAAGGTGAACTGTCAGGTCTTACAGTGCAATAAGTAACCGCATTTGCATGACCACCTAATGCAGGCGTAGTAAATCCACCCATAAAAGAATAGGC
The DNA here is from genome assembly GCA_035529935.1 of Williamwhitmania sp. NCBI lineage: Bacteria > Pseudomonadati > Bacteroidota > Bacteroidia > Bacteroidales > Williamwhitmaniaceae > Williamwhitmania > Williamwhitmania sp. The sequence goes on from DATKVT010000123.1 coordinate 8,185, forward strand.
AGCCGACTCTGCAGCAATGCTGTCGAGCTGACTTGTCAATACCGTTTCAGGGTCTTTAAACCGGCGGGATTCATTATAAGTATAGTTGACCGTTATGTTTGCGTGGGGAGAAACATAGTATACTGTTGGTGGCTGCAGAGTATCAACCGGAACACTTACCCTGTAACTGCAAGAGCTTAAGGACAATACCACAAGTATCGAGGAAAATCTACCTAGCCGCATAGTTGTTTGTTTTGTTATCTAAATTACAATATTTGTGCCAAAAAGGGCCATCTGATCGGATGGCCCTAAAATAAATACCTCAATATTTAGGATAATTATATTCTGTTAATCTTGCATACCACCACAAACTGGTATTGTTTGGCCGGTTACATAACTTGAAAGTTCCGAACCAAGAAATACTGCCACATTAGCGACATCCTCTGGAGTACCACCTCTCCTTAGTGGTATTTTGCTAACCCATTCATTTCTAACTTCTTCTGGTAATTTGTGGGTCATGTCAGTGATAATAAACCCAGGAGCAATTGCGTTGCACCGAACATTTCTAGAACCCAACTCCTTGGCAATTGACTTTGTGAACCCAATTATTCCGGCCTTTGAAGCAGAATAGTTAGATTGACCAGCGTTACCTGACATTCCAACAACTGAACTCATGTTAATAATTGAACCATTTTGCTGTTTGATCATGTAGCGCTGGGCCGCTTTTGTAAGATTAAAAATCGACTTAAGATTAACATTGATTACCAAATCCCACTGCTCCTCAGTCATGCGAAGCAGAAGAGTGTCTCTTGTAATCCCTGCATTGTTAACCAAAATTTCTAAGGTGCCGAACTCCTTTATCACGTTATCCACCAATGTCTGAGAATCCTGAAACTTGGATGCATCAGAAATAAATCCTTTGGCTTTTACACCAAGTGCTTTGAGTTCTTTCTCTGTAGCCTTGAAGTTATCGTCTTCAACGAGATCGGTAAATGCAATATTGGCTCCATGCTGGGCAAATTTCAATGAAATAGCCTTGCCAATTCCTCTTGCACCCCCTGTTATTAATGCTGTTTTTCCCTCTAGTAGTTTCATTGTATTGGTATTTAGTTTTTGCAAACCTAATGAAAATATCCAAAATGATGAAATAGACGCTCGCAAATGCACTAAAATGCATTTTACTGGTCAATTCTTAGCAAATTAAACCAATTTTTCGCTAATTTGCTGGCAGAAAAACAATCAACAAACTCCCTTTCTCATGAGAATTAAGCTGAAAATTCGGACAAAGCTGTTACTCTCCATTCTTACCGTTACGGCATTTGTGTATGCTTCGTCATTGGGTTATCTTAGCTTTAAGCTACAAGATATTTCTCTCAAACGGTCAATGGACCTTGCTGATGCTTATGCACGAGAAAATGCCAATCTTACTAAGGCAAACTTAAACGTTGATATGGATATGACTCGTGGATTAACGAATACGTTTAGCGAGTTTAAGTCTATTCCAAAAGTCCAGCAGCGCGTTGATCTTATGCGTGCCATTGAGGGTGTTGCCATTGAAAATCCAAATTTTTTATCAGTTTGGGTTAACATTGAATTAAGCACCATGGATAGCACCTATAAAAAAGGCTATGGAAGATATCGCATTACCTATTGGAGAGAAAATGGGGAGTTAAAAGTAAAGGAAGAAGTTCTTAATACCGATGGGGACAATACTGAAAGTGCATACTATCAGATGAAGATGTCCAAACTTGAAACTGTACTTGACCCCTATCTTTTTACCTACCTTGCAGGCGGTAAACCTATTTTGGAAACATCCGTTTGTGTTCCACTTCTAGAAAAGAATAAATTTTTGGGAGTATTTGGGCTCGACTTATCACTCGAGCGGTTTCAGCCTATTATTGAAAATATTCACCCGTTTGCTGGTAGCTACGCATACCTAATTTCTAACGATGGTGCCATTATAGCACATACTGATAGATCTCTGGTTGGTAAAAAGTTTAGCGAGGTGTTTCATCAACAGGATAGCATTTTTAACGTCTCAACGCAGATTAAGGAAGGAAAGTTGTTTAGCTATACTACCGTTGATTCCACCTCGGGTGCCGAGGTTTATATCTCCTATGCCCCAATTACCATTGGAAGGTCGATTACACCATGGTCTATCGCTATTGTTGCCCCAATAAATGTCCTGGTTGATGAGGCAAATAAAACATTTAATAATAGCATCATTATTGGACTTGCTGGACTCATTATCTTAATGCTCGTTATTTGGATTCTTGCATACAATATTACTCATCCACTATCGCGCACAATTAAAACCATTAAGCGCTTAGCAAAAGGTGAATTCGACACCAATAATCTCCTAAAGGTGAATTCTGGTGATGAAATTGAAGAAATTAGCAATTCGGTTAATACTTTGATTCAAGGACTTAGCAAGACAACCGATTTTGCAAAAGAGATAGGAAGAGGCAATCTCAATGTTAGCTACTCAAGCCTTGGAAGCAACGATATGCTTGGAAAAGCATTGCTGGAGATGCAAAAGAGTTTGTCAAATGCGAAACAGCAGGAAGAACTGCGCCAAATAGAGGATCAGAAGCAAACATGGGCAACTACAGGACTGGCCATGTTTGGTGAGATATTACGGCAGAATAACGATAACCTTGAGGAACTTGCCTACCAAGTTATTAGCAATATTGTGAAGTATTCCGTTAGCAACGTTGGAGGATTATTCTTGGTAAACGATGAAAATCGGTCGGATGTTCACCTTGAGCTTAAAGCTTGCTTTGCTTATGAAAAAAGAAAATTTCTTGAAAAGCGCATTGAAATGAATGAAGGGCTTATCGGTCGATGTGCTCAAGAGGCAGAAACCATCTATCTTACAGAAATACCTGAAAATTACATATCCATCGGTTCTGGGCTTGGAGAAAAAGCACCCACCTGCCTTCTTTTAGTACCACTTAAGCTTAACGATCAGGTATTTGGTGTAATAGAAATTGCATCGCTGAATATCATTGAGAATTACGTTGTAAATTTCATTGAGAAATTGGGCGAAACGATTGCTTCAACCCTATCCAATGTTAAGGTTAACATTAGAACAGTGCAACTCCTAGAGGCTTCCCGGCAGCAGTCAGAGGAACTTTCGGCACAGGAAGAGGAGATGCGGCAAAATATGGAGGAATTGCAAGCAACACAGGAAGAGGCGGCAAGAAAGACAGGAGAAATGGAATCGCTTATTAACGCTCTTAATGCGTCCAGTTTTGTGGTGGAATACAACCTTGATGGCGTTATCATTTCCGTTAACGATGCCATGCTTTCTTTGCTCAATAGGCCGAGAGAGGCAGTTGTTGGCAACCACCATTCCAACGACCTGCTATTGAGTAGCAAGCAAAAGAAGGATTATGAAAAATTCTGGAACGACTTAAAGAAAGGGATAACCAAGAAAGAGTCTACCAAGCTGAGCATAAACAACAAGGAGTATACTTTTTTGGAGACTTATACCCCTATCTATAATGAGAATCACAAGATTTATAAGATATTGAAGATATCGCACAACATAACTGACTTTATTAAGTAATAAAAAAAGCGGCTCCAATGAGCCGCTTTTTTTTGATCACCTGTAATGTAATGACTAGCGGAAGCTGATACCTACACCACCAGTAATAATAGGATACTTGGCTACGGTATAGTCGAAATGAAAAGCCAGAATAGCTAACTTAATGCGCAAGCCTGCATTCGCTGCAAATCCATTATTTTTAAACGACAAGCTCAAAGGATCGGTCCAATTCGTGTTACCAGAAACCACTACTTGGCTGTTCTGCATCTCCAATCCAACAGGATAATTTCCTTTTAGATCCATGCTAGTCTTGGTGAAATTGTAACCGAGCCCAGCATATACGGTAAGAACGGGCAATGATTTAGATACAATTATCCGAGTAGCCAAAGAAGTAGATCTAAGCTTGAGTTGCTGGTTATCGTACAGTGACTGGTCATAGGTTGTAGTTTGTGGCTTATAGGAAACGTTGATATCGGATCTAAAATCAGTATATGCAACCATGGCCGATAGACCAAAGGGCAAAAGTTTGATGCCCGGAATCAACTCCTTAAACTCATTTTTTATGCCAATACCCCAAAGGCTAACACTTCCGATATCAGGTACGCTAACTTTTGGAATGAATCGGCCCATTATCTCCGTATGAAAGGGTAACCCGACACCAGCCTGCAGAATAGGAACGGGAATCACGCTAAGATTACCACCGCTTGGAAGGTTAAACTGAACAGTCTGAGTCCCACCACCTAAGTCAACCTGACCTTGGTATTGAACCTTTGGTCCACTTCCAGAACCAGCAACCGTTGGTGATACGCTGCTTTCTCCGCTAACTACAGAAATATTTGTCAACTTCAAAGAATTAACATCAAAATTCTTATCGGAAGATGGAACCATCACCGTATTAATAGAAAAAGTAAGGTCAAACCCCGCTAATCCGTGAGGTTTACCACTATTATACCAACTACCACTAAGACCCCAGCCAAGGCTCTTTCCAAAAGGCTGAAGATAAGCTTCCGAAAGTTTAATTGCATCTTGTTGGCTACTTCTTAGCAAGAGAACTACATCTTTTTGGGCAAAAGAGAAGAGAGGAATTAGTGCCAAGGAAAAAGCACCAAACATTTTTTTTGCAATAGAATAGATTTTCATAGCGATTAGCGTTTAGATTCAGGGGGGTAAATTAAAGATTTCTTTGGAATATTACGGAAGAGAACTGCCGGAAGTTCGGTTAACAGTTAGAATTCGTTAAATTTGACGAAAAAAAATGGATTCTCAGATTCCACTTGCAGAACGTCTCCGGCCCAAAAAGCTTGATGATTATTTGGGACAGAAGCATTTAGTGGGTGAAGGAGCAGTACTCCGAAGATCAATAGAGTCGGGTAACTTACCTTCTCTGTTACTTTGGGGACCTCCTGGTGTTGGTAAAACGACCTTGGCCAAGCTTATTGCTCATGAGCTTAACCGTTCGATATTCACACTAAACGCCATCAATTCTGGAGTAAAGGAGGTACGTGAGGTTTTTGAAAAAGCAAAAAAGATGCAATTTTTCAACACCCCTGCTCCCATACTATTCATTGATGAAATCCATCGATTCAATAAGTCACAGCAAGATTCCCTTCTTAGTGCTGTTGAACAAGGTATTATTACCCTAATTGGGGCTACCACAGAGAACCCCTCTTTTGAAGTTATTTCTCCACTCCTTTCTCGCTGTCAAGTTTTTATTCTTAAACCCTTAGAAATTGATGATCTCCTAACACTGCTCGACAGGGCAATCACAACCGATATCTACCTTAAAAATCGGTCAATTACGGTTGCAGAAACCGATGCAATTCTGCGCTTTTCTGGAGGTGATGCACGAAAGTTGCTGAACATTCTGGAGATCGTAGTTGGAGCCTCAGAAACCGAAGAGGTAACGCTTACCGATCAAATAGTAACCGATAGATTGCAAGAAAACATTGCCCTTTACGACAAGAGTGGTGAGCAGCACTACGATGTTATTAGTGCTTTCATTAAATCGATAAGGGGCAGCGATCCGCAGGCCGCAGTTTACTGGCTAGCAAGGATGGTTGAAGGTGGTGAAGATCCTAAATTCATTGCCAGAAGGCTTATTATCCTCTCCTCCGAAGACATTGGGCTAGCAAACCCCAATGCTCTATTGCTTGCAACAGCCTGCTTTCAAGCGGTAGAAAAAATTGGTATGCCTGAATCGAGGATAATCCTATCGGAAACGGCTATATACTTAGCCACAAGTCCTAAAAGTAACTCAGCCTACATCGCAATAGATGAGGCCATTGAGAAGGTTAAGAAAGATGGTAGCCTACCGGTACCGCTACACCTTCGAAATGCTCCTACAAAGTTGATGAAAAATTTAGGCTACGGCCAAGACTATCGCTATGCGCATAGCTATGCTGGTAATTTCACTCCACAGGAATTTATGCCGGTAAAACTGTCAGGAACTGTGTTTTACACGCCTAGCGATAATACAAAAGAACAGGAAATTCGCCAAAAGCAGAATAGCTTGTGGAGCGGCAAATATTCTATATGATTTTTCTAACTTCGCAAAAATTTTGAGCTATGCTATACGACCTTCCAAACATTCGCCATACCGAGAGCGGCAATTTCTTTCTGCTAGCTGGCCCCTGTGTTGTAGAAACAGAGGAGATCACTTTTGGAACTGCCAAAAAAGTAAAGGAGATTACCGATAAATACAAAATTCCCTTTGTATTCAAAGCTTCTTACCGCAAAGCAAACCGCTCTAAGCTCGATTCGTTTCAAGGAATTGGAGATATTGAAGCACTTAAAATGCTGGGACGAATAAGGAAAGAGCTTCAGATACCAATTGTTACGGATATACATAATCCAGATGAGGCTGATATTGCTGCCGAGTATGTTGATATACTGCAAATCCCAGCGTTTCTATGTAGGCAAACCGATCTGCTTGTGGCTGCTGGTAAAACAGGCAAGATTGTGAATATAAAGAAGGGGCAATTCTTAAGTCCCAGCGGAATGCGGTTTGCGGCAGAAAAAATTTTTGAAACTGGGAATAGAAAAGTAATGCTTACCGACCGTGGAACCTCATTTGGTTACCAAGATTTAATTATTGATTATCGTGGAATACCTGAAATGCAGAAAAGCGGTCTTCCTGTTATTCTCGATATAACCCATTCTCTGCAGCAGCCTAACCAGGATTCAGGAATTACCGGTGGAAGGCCAGACTTAATCGACACAATTGCACGTGCAGGTATTGCCGTTGGTGTGGATGGAATTTTTCTAGAAACCCATCCCAATCCGGCAATTGCAAAATCAGACGGAGCCAACATGCTGCATCTAGATAAGTTGGAGTGGCTGCTTGCTCGCTTGGTAAAACTAAGAGCAGTGGTTAATGAGTTTTAAGAGACAGAAATTATTCGGGCTATCTTGCTAAAAAGTGCCGCCGGGTTGATCGGTTTTGAAATTACGTCGTTACAACCCATCTCAATATATTTTACATCGTCCTCTGGCCTAGCATAGTTCGTTTGAGCAATTATGGGAAGCGTTGACTTAGATCGAGTACTTCTTATTTGAGATACAAGTCCATGGCCATCTAACGTTTCGTGGGGAGAATCCATTAGAATCAGATCAGGAGCCTGTGAACTGTCGCACAAGGTAAGAGCTTCAGCACCTGTTTTTGCTCTCACCACACTTATGCTTGTGTTAGCTAACAGATCGGCGACAAATTGGTAATTAGCCTCGGTGTCGTCCACGATGAGGATGGTTTTATTAGACCAGTTATACTCCTTTTTATTGGCGTAGTAAACCGAAGAGTCCTGTTTAATCTCAATGTTTTCAAATGGTAGGGTAAAAAAGAAGGTGGATCCAAGCCCCTCTGTTGATTCGAACCAAATTTTGCCATCTAGGGCTTCTACAAGGCCTTTGGAGATGTAAAGGCCAAGCCCTGATCCTCCAAATCGGCGGGTTGAGCCCTGCTCTATTTGCTGAAAGCGTTCAAATATTACCTCTTGTTGTGTTTGCGGAATTCCAATTCCACTGTCTCTGACAAAAAAAAGTAGCTCGTTTGAATCCTTGTTTGCAAATCCAAACTCCACCGTTCCATGCTCAGTAAATTTAATGGCATTGCTAATTAAATGTGAAAACACTTGTCTAAGTCTTGCACCATCGGTAGTGATAATATTTACCTCATCATCGGCCAAGTTGAGAAACCTCAGCGAAAGTTGCTTCTTTGATTCCTTGAAAATTTGACCATTATACTGAACATATAGGTCAAAGAGCATCTCATTTAAATTACATTCCGATTTGGATAGCGTTAGCAAGCCAGATTCCAGCCTTGAAATATCAACAAGGTTATCAAAAAGGTTTACCAATTGGTAGCCACTGTTAATAATTATGTCAATAAATTGGCTCCGCTTGTCAGTAGGGAGGTCTTCGTTAAGCAGCTGAACGAATCCGATTATTCCATTCATAGGAGTTCGAATCTCGTGTGACATGTTTGCTAAAAAATTGGCCTTAAGCAGGTCTGTCTCATCAGCTTTGGCCCTAGCATCCCCAAGTTTTCTAATTAGGTCCTTTTTATCAACCAAAAGGGTGCCAACCTGGTGTTCTAAGCCAGCGTTAATTTTGGTAAGACGGGAGAAAAACCTCTTCCACTTTTTTTCGGTACTCTTATGCCAAAAGTAACAAGTTCCAGCGCAAAGAGCAGCCAACGTTGAACTGCCACCTATTATTAAAATAGCGGTTGTATGATTTACGTCAATAAGAAGAACAACTAAAGGATGTATGTATTCCATTGCTTCTTATTTATGAAGCAACACTTTATCGCTATGCGATAAAGTGTTGAATAAGAATATATTATTAAAAATATAATGCTACACTAGCAAGAAGTTGAGGATTTCTAGAATCAAATGATCTCTCCTGCCCCAGCACTTTTATACCATCCCCTAGTTTACTTAAACTTCCTTCATACCTAAGGTCAAAGCCAATTTTCCAAATATCGAGCCCAACCCCCACTTGGTAGCCAAAAGTAGCCTTGTTAAATTGCTCATCGTAGCCTGTATAATCCTTCAGAACGGCCTTGTCTGAGATTACAATTGAGGCTACCGGGCCAATACCAACGCGAGCAGGTCCAAACTTCCAACCAACCAAAACAGGGATATCGATCTTGTTAAACTTTTGAGTTCTAACAGTCTCTACACCTGTTGATATATCAACAATTTTGATGTCTCCGCCGGTTGAAGAAAAATATAACTCTGGTTGCACAAATAAACCGAGGAGCTGAACCCTACTTACAACGCCAAAATGCATTCCCGTGATAGAATTTCCCTCCTTAGCCACAAGATTGTTACCAAGGTCTATTTCGCTAAATTTTACCCTTGAGGAGCTAACACCTGCTTTTATACCAAACTTGAAAAGCTGAGCGTTTGCTATCCCAACTGTAAGAAATACAAATAGAAGAATAAGTGAATACCTTTTCATAACTTAGAGATTTGGTTTATAGCCAATATAGCGCTTTTTATTATAAGAACAGTGCAAAATTAAAGAAGCGGCGTAAACAATCGAGCAAACGATTCTAAAAAGCTTTTACGCAGTGGTCGATCCTCCCACTCCTCCAAAAGAATGTTTTTGCTAAGCTTAATATCCAGCAAAAATCTATCCTCAAGTTCCGATGTAACATCTGGGTCATAAATGATGGCGTTTACTTCAAAGTTATCCTCAAAGCTGCGCATATCCATATTGGCTGTTCCAACGGATGAAAAGCAGCCGTCTATCATGATAATCTTTGAGTGGTTAAAACCGGCCTCAAACAGGTAAACCTTAATTCCGGCCTCGAGCAATTCTGACAAATAGGATAACGTACCCCAGTAAACCATCTTCGAATCGGATTTTCCTGGCAATAGTATTTTAATATCCACACCACTAAGTGATGCGGTTTTGAGGGCTGTTAGAATGCTCTCGTTGGGCATAAAATATGGAGTAGAAATGTAGATATGCTCCTTTGCTGTGGCTATCGCAAGGAAATAGGCCTGCATTATGCTAGCCCAATCAGAATCTGGCCCACATGCGGTAATTTGAACCAAATGCTTGTCTAGTGTAGTAGTAGCCGGAAAGTATTTCTGTCTATCAGTAAATTGCTGTTTGCTGACAAAATACCAATCTATTAAAAAAATTGCTTGTAGTGAGCGAACTGCATCCCCTTCAACTTTTAAATGGGTATCCCTCCAAAATCCAAGTTTTGGGTCCCCGTGAATGTAACGGTCAGCGACATTTATTCCACCAACGTAGCCAACTTTCCCATCAATTACAACAATCTTTCTATGGTTTCGATAGTTTACCTTGCTCGTAAACCATGGAAATTTCACCTCCATAAATGGGAATGCTTCAACCATATTGTCATGCAGATAGCGTATATAGGTCTTCGGAAGACTCCAGCTACCAACATCGTCGAAAATGACCCTGACCTCAACACCGCTTCGCGCCTTTTCAACTAAAATATCCTTAATTTGATTGCCAATAACATCGTCACTCAAGATGTAATACTCCAGATGAATGCTGCTGGTAGCAATAGCCAAATCGTGCAGCAAGTTTGAGAAAGTCTCCTTTCCAGAATTCATTACCAATACACTGTTTCTCTCTGAAAGTAGCGCCTTGCTATTGTTGAGCAACAGTTTAATAATTTTAATATAGCGAGTAATATTTGGGTTGTCGGGAAAGTCATTCCTATTGAGCCTGATAAGTTGAGCATCGCTAATCAGTCCTATCTGTTCAATATCGTGCATTCCCTTTCGGCTAAAAATTTTTTCCTTTCTAAAGTTCTGCCCAAAATATATGTAGAGAACAATACCCGCAATTGGTAGGAGAAAAAGAACAAGAACCCATGACGCAGTCCTCACGGGATCTCGCTTCTCATGCACAACAATTGCAGCCGTGGCAAGAATGGTAATCATATAGATTGCCAGCAAAACCTTGGAAAAGTTTACTTGCAATAAGAAGTCAAAAATATGGTTAATGCCATCCATTGGATCCTCATTAATCTATTGCTAATTTACAAATTGATTTGACATCTTGCTGGAAACAAAAAAAAACCGCCAATTTTTGGCGGTTTTTAATAATAAATAGGAGACTATTATTTTTTAAAATTCCATGCATCTCCAGTGGTGCCAAAGAAGGATGTCCATTCGTCCAAGACGTTGCCAAATAACGCACTCGCGTCAACACTAGTGCCATCGTTGTAGTAGAACATTAATACAAGTTCCTGATTTTGATTGGTAATATACTTCATTTCACCAACCTTTGCACCAGCTGCATTGTAAACTGTAACCTCAACCAGATCATTAATATCAGGCTGTGTTGTACCATCACCACTGTATGACATTTCGAAATGAAAGCGGATAGTTGCAATGGTAAGGTCTCCCTTAACGCTCATAGTAATATTGGGATCAGCATATTTCAAGGAGACATCATAACTTCCAGAAAGTAACACGTTGGAATTTTTCTTTAACGTTCTTGAAGCTCTTCCAGAAATAGTTGCTGATGATTCATTTCCAGTTGCAGTTAGTGATGCGGATTCCGTGTACTCATAAGGTGAAAATTTAAAAGTGACATTTTGGCTAAAAGTAGCAGATGAAGATGTGCTTGAAATTGAGGCAGAGTAATTAACTGACCAAATTTCAGTACCATCTAGAATTAGGTTAGCTTGATAATCTCCACTATATTCCCCCATATCATAAGCAATGGTATACTTCGAAATGGTATAAACCGCATTATTGGTCGAGTTTGAAGCTGGATAGGGAAATTTTACAACAACCTTATCAGTTGGAGTGCTTGTGTGGTCAAACTGCTGGGTTTGAGAATTCCACTCCCATGTTCCAAGGTACTCCTGAAAATAAAAATCACTACTGAAATTTAAAGCCTTCTGCATAGAGGAAAAATTGTTGCCTCTAACTGCAGATAATCTATTTGAAAAAGATTTTACATAGGAAGAGGTAGAAAAATTGCCTTCCATTGGAAGTGAAAACGGTAGGTTTAGTTGCCCCATCTGGTTGTATGCCATCATTCCTTGGGTATTGTCAAGGGCAGTGGACTCAGCATCATAGGTAGTTTTAACTGAGCTAATTTCTGTTTGAGCTTCAGCGGTAGATAGATCCGCAGGGGTATTATCTTTGGAACAAGAACCAAAAACAAAGACGCCAGCGATCATTGAAATGGTAAGTAGATTTTTTGCTTTCATGTTAGTTGGGGATTAGTTTTCAATACAAAAATAGCAGTATTTCTAGCCAAAACGAATGAAACCTCTTGTTCGTTATCGTATAGCTATTAATAGTATGCAAAACTCCTTCTAACGTACACTTGGAGAATCTAGGCGATAGATATAATCCAAAATGGGTCGATTCTTAGGCAGAATAAGTTTGGCCAATTTTTCCATTGGCATTTGTCCAGAAAAGTGAACCAAGTAAACCTTTTGACCAGAATTGATAACCACAACGAGATCACTTACCAAGGTCATATTCTTAAGAACCCAAACCGATAGATTCTCTTTTGCGGATGAAAATAATCCATATTGGAGCAATCCATTCCTTTTTAACCTGCGAGTGATGTCCAAGGTTATTGCTTGGAGCTGACCATCCTTACCACCTCTATTTTTGGAGAAAACCATTACCTCCATACTTGATACGCTATCAAGTAAGTCTTTAAGCTCAGTACCACCAGGCTTTTCTTCATCTATGAAAATAGTGGCCATATTTGGAGCAATAGCATAATGCTCGTGAGGATAGCTCTTGCGCAGCTGAAGAATTAGAGCATCAACATTTTGTTTTTTGCTTCCACAAGCAAGAAAAAAAATAAGCGATGCTACCAGTAAGCCAGAGAGTCGTGCCGGATGTTGTAATGCCATGCTAAATACTGTTTTTAACCAATTCAAAAATTTCAATCGGCAACCTTCTTGGCCTTCTACTATGCGCGTCCACGGAAATCAGAATTGTCTCACCTGTTGTCAATAGCATATCATGCTTATTAACAACACGATAAGATATAACTATTTGAATTAGGCATTTAAGTAATAAGCATTTTATAGGAATGCGGTTGTATGGTCAGCATTCTGTCTAAAAGGTTGTCAAATAGACCTTTCCCCATAAGGCTACGGTTAAATCGGTAGGTATACTCATCGATATAGGATTGTAAAAGTTCTGCATGGTGGTGCATCCCCCTTAGCCAGCCCTTGAACCCCATGATAACCCTATGCAGGTCGGGGAAGCTCTCCCCTTTCCTGCCAGAGGG
>DATKVT010000124.1 GCA_035529935.1 Williamwhitmania sp.
TTAACGTAACCAGCTACGTTGACGAACGCATGGATGTTTATAAATCTACCGATGCTGCCTGTCGTTATTTGGAGTATTTATACCGCATTTTCAAGGATTGGCACTTGGCACTTGCAGCATACAATGGAGGACCGGGTGCTGTTCGTAATGCCATTTTGAGAAGTGGTGGCGAAACAAATTTCTGGAAGTTGCTACCATACCTACCCGAGCCAACCCGAAACTACATACCAGCCTTTATAGCGGCTACCTTCGTAGCGAAGAATTTTTCTGACTTTGATATTGAGCCTGTTGACCCTCTTTTTACCTACAGTGGAGTGGACACCGTTAAGGTGTATGGTGGTTTTTATCTCGATGGAGTAAAAAAATTCACCAATACCGATATGGAATTATTGCGATTTCTGAATCCTTCATTCAGAACTGGCTACATTCCGGAGAGTGGAGGATTTTACACGCTCGTGCTTCCGCATGCAGCCGTTAAGAATTTTTTCTTGAGAAGCAAGGAGGTTTATGCGTTCAAACCATCATCAAACAGCCTGTCTACCTTGGGTAGTAATACTGGAGATACCAGAGGGAAGCAACAGTTTACGTATGTAGTTCGCAGCGGTGATTACTACCACAAGTTGGCGCTTACCTTTGGCTGCACGGTTGATGATATTATGGCATGGAATCCTAATGAAGGAGAGGAGCTTGCCATTGGAGATAAGCTGCAAATTTGGGCAGACTCTGCTTTAGTTGCTAGGTTAAATGCCTCTGGAGTGGTTAAATGAAAAATTTAAAATGACAAATAGTATGAAACGAATTCCTTGGTTACTGGTTTTAGCCATTCTTCTGTCAGTAGGTGGCTGTAAGGAGGGGAAGAAGGGCCAAAACTTGCTTCCTAATCCGCTTGGAAAGCCTGGTGAGGTTCTGGTTGTTTTCCAGAAAAGCGGTGGTGATGTTGATACCCTTTGGAATACGCTGAAATCGATGCTAAGTGCCGAGTTTCCGTATCTCCCCCAATCTGAGCCATTGTTTGACGTGGTAAAGCTTCCTTCTCAAAACTTCAATAGCGTTAGGGGATATCGCAATATTATTCTTATCAATATTGATAATAAAACCTATCCAACGAGCAAAATTTTGCTGCGCTACGATGTTTGGGCATCGCCACAGCTGATTATGACGCTGGTTGGTCCATCACCTTTGGCAATTGCTAGCTACATTACCAAGGAAAAGGACAGGGTGGTGGGTATTTTAGAGCAAGCCGAGCGCGATAGGCAGATGGCAATCAATGCGCGATACTCAGATCAGCGGCTCGATCTATTAATTAAGCAGAAGTTTGGCATATCTCTTACTATCCCCAACGGCTATAAGCTAAATCGAAATGCCGATAATTTTGTTTGGATGTCTAGTGAAACTCCTTTTACAAGCCAGGGCATTTTTGTTTATGAATATCCCTACACCAGCGATAGCACCTTTACCGAAAAATATCTGGTGGATAAGCGTGATTTCTTTACTAAAAAGTATATTCCGGGTCCAAGTTATGGGTCTTATATGATTACTGGGCATTTCTATGAGCCCAAAGTAACTCCGTTGATGTATAAGGGACGCTACTTTGCAATGGTTCGTGGATTATGGGAGGTGCAAAACGATTACATGGGTGGACCCTTCGTAAGCCTTACCACTCTCGATGAGAAGCACAATAGGGTTATTACTGTAGGAGCCTATGTTTATGCACCAAAGGATGAAAAGCGAAACTTCGTTCGTCAGATGGAGGCTATCCTATTTTCATTTTCTCTAGCCGATAGCACTTCGGCAAAGTAAAAAAAATGGCCGGATGAAAGTCCGGCCATTATTGTGCTCAATCGTCGTCTTCTTCCGCTGCTGCAGCAGTAGATTTGGTTGCGCTCCGAATAATGCCCCTCTTGGAATTTTTAATGAAGTTCACAATGTAATCTCTATCTGGGTTTGACGGCATATTCTCCTCAATCCATTGAATACCCTGTGAAACATTCATCCCCTTTTGGTAAATGGAGCGGAATATTTCATGAATTTCATTCACCTTTTCGGGGTTGAAACCTCTTCGGCGAAGACCAATAATGTTTAGTCCAACGTAGGCAAGGGGGTCTTTTCCTGCCTTCACGTAGGGGGGAACATCTTTCCTAACCAACCCACCACCGGAAATCATTACATAGGAGCCAATGCGGACGAACTGATGAACCAGAACGTGTGCGCTGAGGATGGCAAAATCATCAATCTCCACCTCTCCAGCAAGCTGCGTTCCATTGCCAATAATAACGCTGTTGCCAACAATGCAGTCATGGGCAACATGAACGTATGCCATGAGTAGGCAATTGCTTCCAACTACAGTCTTAGCCCGTGCGGCAGTTCCTCTGTTCACGGTAACACACTCCCGGATAGTTGTATTGTCGCCAATTTCCACAACCGACACCTCTCCTTTGAACTTAAGGTCTTGAGGGATTGCACCTATAACGGCACCGGGGAAAATTCGGCAGTTTTTGCCAATCTTCACATAGTCGAAAATGGTTACGTTTGGGCCAATCCAAGTGCCTTCACCAATCTCAACCTTTTGGCTGATGTAGGAAAATGGTTCTACCACCACATTTGCACCAAGTTTGGCTTCAGGATGTATGTATGCCAGCGGCTGATTCATACTCAATATTTTAGTTTTTTATCTTGGTTATCTGTGCAGTAAGCTCTCCTTCTGCAACAAGGGTATCTCCAACGTATGCTTGTCCAAACATGCAGGCAATGCCACGACGAATGGGTTCAATAAATTCCAACTTAAAGATGAGGGTATCGCCAGGTACAACCTTACGTTTAAACTTCACCTTGTCAATTTTGAGGAAGTAGGTGAGATAGTTTTCGGGGTCTGGAACGGAGTTAAGAACTAAAATTCCGCCAACTTGGGCCATAGACTCTATTTGAAGAACACCTGGCATTACTGGTTCATCGGGGAAGTGACCAATAAAGAATCCTTCGTTCATGGTCACGTTTTTCACGCCCACAACCGAGCGCTCATCCATGGAGATAATTTTGTCAATAAGGAGGAATGGCGGGCGATGGGGGAGAATCCTCTGAATCTGCATTATGTTGAGCAGTGGCTGCTGGTTGAGGTCGTACTCTGGAGCCGAACCCTTGAGTGCCTCTCTGCGAGCCATCTTTTTCAGCACCTTGGCAAATTCTGTATTGGCATGATGCCCAGGCCTAATGGCCACAATTTTCCCTTTTATTGGCTGACCTGTAAGAGCTAGGTCACCAACCATATCGAGCAGCTTATGACGTGCAGGCTCATTCTGGAACCGGAGGTCTAGGTTGTTCAAAAACCCTTCGGGCTTAACATGAATCCTTGGCTTGTTGAATAGATCTGCAATTCGGTCGAGTTCAACTTGGGGAACCTCTCTCTCCATAATCACAATGGCATTCTCCAAATCGCCTCCCTTAATGAGGTTGTTTTTGAGTAGGAATTCCAGTTCATGGAAGAAAACAAATGTTCTGCAGGGACCAATTTCCTCATTGAATTCACTTACACTCCGCATGCGAGCGTACTGGTTACCGAGCACCTTCGAGTTGTAGTCGATCAACACATCAACCTTGAGCTCATCGTCTGGATAGGCAACGATTTCGATATTGCCCTTTGGATCGGTGAAAACTATCTTCTCCTTAATTACAAAATAGTTTCTATCGGCATTCTGCTCAACGGTACCCACCTTCTGAATGGCCTCCACGAAGTATTTGGAACTGCCGTCCATAATGGGGGTTTCAGGAGCATTTACTTTGATAATGGCGTTGTCGATGCCATTGCCCACAAGCGATGCCATAACGTGTTCGATGGTGCTTACCCTAACTCCGTTTTTTTCGATGGTGGTTCCTCTAGAGGTATCCACAACGTAGTCGGCCAGAGCTTCCAAAACGGGTTCTCCCTCCAAGTCGGTGCGTAAAAATTTTATTCCGTAGTTCTCTTCGGCTGGGCATATGGTGAGCTCAACCTGAAGCCCGGTATGTAGGCCCTTTCCTCTTAAGGTTACGGGCTCCTTGATAGTCTTTTGTTTATCTGCCATTACGCGGACATTAAATTACTTTTAAATTGTGCGCAAGATATAAAAAAAACGAAAACCCGCCATTGAGGTTGTTCCTCAAGGCGGGTTTGAATATTTTAACCGACGACTATTTTTCCATTGCCTTAACCTTCTTTTCCAACTCAATGACCTGAAGCCGTAGATCTGGTAAATTTTTAAATACAGCATAGCAGCGCTGGTATTTTCCAAAATGGAATGCCGGTGCTCCTTGAACAACATCTCCCTCATTTCTCATATTGGTGGTGATGCCCGATTGAGCGGCAACCTTCATGCCATCAGGGATGTTGAGGTGGCCAATAAAACCAACCTGACCTCCAATCATACACCGCTTGCCAATTTTGGTCGACCCCGAAACTCCCGTTTGAGCCGCAATAACAGTGTTTTCTCCAATTTCAACGTTATGTGCTATCTGAATAAGGTTGTCGAGCTTAGTCCCAGTTCGAATAATTGTTGAACCCATCACCGCTCTGTCGATGGCAGTGTTTGCTCCTATTTCTACATTATCCTCAAGAATTACGTTGCCCAGCTGCGGGATTTTTTTGTAGTTCCCATCTTCGGCAGGGGCAAAGCCAAAGCCATCGCTGCCAATTACCGTTCCGGCGTGAATGGTTACGCGTTTCCCAATAACGCAGTCCTGATAAATCTTAACTCCTGAGTAGAGCGTGCTGTTGTCGCCAATGGTTACGTTGTCGCCAATGTATACCTGTGGATATAGCTTTACGTTGTTCCCAATCTTAACATTTTCGCCAATGTAAACAAAGGCTCCAATGTAAGGGTTCTCGCCAATTTGGGCCGAAGGTTCAATCTCGACCTGCTTGCTCACCCCTTTCTTGTCGGCTCTGGCCTGTGCAACCATCTCCAAGAGGAATGCAAAGGACTGGTAGGCATCAGCAACTCGAATAAGAGTGGCACCGATGGGTTGTGTTGCCACAAAGTCTTTGTTCACCAATACCACCGACGACTGCGTGGTGTAAATATATTTTTCATACTTTGGATTGGCAAGAAAGGAGAGGCATCCGTCTGCGCCTTCTTCAATTTTGGCAATGTTGTTCACCTTCACTTCTGGGTTTCCTTCTACCACTCCTTGAAGGAACTGTGCTATTGCTGCTGCGGTAAATTCCATGACAGGGTATGTTTCAATTTGAGGCAAACCTACATAATTTTTCCATAGGTGGCGTATATTTAGGGTTCTAAAAATATGAGGCAGAGAATATTTTATCCCCCTCTAAAAATATGCTATAGCGAGAAAGATATCTCCTTTGGGTAGCAGAAAAAATATTTTTTCACCGTTTTAGCTAGTGCCGAATGGTTAAGCATCTCCGAGGCCTCATAAATATCCTCGAGTTTATTATTCTTAAAAAGTATCTTGATGGACTCCTCTTCAGGGTTATAGAAACTGTTGGTAACCTCACCAGCAAAGCAGAGAAAACCAGCATGGTCACTTGAGCACTCCGTTTGACTCATGCATGCCTCAATTGCCTTTTTTACTCTCGATGCCGGAAATGGCGTGGTGGACAGCTCAACATGTAGCAGTTTACGGTTGTTTAGCCTGCTACAAAGGTCCGCCAAGGCTGGATCGGAATGATTGACCCACAGCTTTATAGCCAACGAAATATCTGAATCGTCGAGCTGTGCAAAAACAGAAAGCCAGTCGTTGGTTGGTAATTCCTCATAGTGTCTTTCGAGAAAGAACTGAAGGGCAGGAGAGGTTGCAAGTGGTATACCGGCCCTGGCTAGCTGCCGCGCTCGCTGCAGTATGGCAATTAGCATTTGTTCTGCACCCACCACAGTTTTGTGCAAGTATACCTGCCAATACATTAGGCGTCTGGCAATTAAGAATTTCTCAATGGAGTATATTCCCTTTGCTTCAACTACTAGGCTATCGTCTGCAACATAGAGCATTTTAATGATTCGCTCCAAGCCAATAGTGCCCTCGGCTACACCGGAAAAAAAGGAGTCGCGGCCAAGGTAATCAAGCCGGTCAACATCGAGCTGGCTCGATACCAGCTGGTGAAGGAACTTTTTTGGATAGCGGTTGTCGAATATGGCGATGGCCATGGATAGCCGACCGTTCATTTGGATGTTGAGCTGCTCCATAAATGCTTGTGAAATTGCCTCGTGGCTAATATGGTGCACAATGCTGTGTTCCAGCGCGTGAGAGTATGGGCCATGGCCCAAATCGTGCATCATTATGGCGGCAATGGCGCCCTCCTCTTCTGCATCCGTAATCTCTATGCCTTTTTCACGCAAAACCTGTAGCGCCTGCATCATAAGGTGCATGGCTCCCAATGTGTGCTGAAAGCGATTATGCACAGCCCCGGGGTATACTAGGTAGCTCAACCCCAGCTGCTTAATGTTTCGAAGCCGCTGTATCCAAGGATGCTCCATCAGGTCGAAGGCTAGCTGATTTGGAATGGTGATGAAACCGTGCACCGGATCGTTTACAATCTTTTGCTTGAATGGCTGTGATTTTTGCATATATAATTTGAGAATATTTATTTAACCTTCTGCGTTGCAGCAATTTTAGTTTGGGTGTTAAAGATACTTCATCCTCCATATATTTTGGGTTATTTCCATAAATATTTGGGAATTTGGCTGAAAATGATTAATTTTGCACCGTTAAGTCGAGAGTGGATGGAGATGGGGACCCAAGTCCCCTATTTTATTATGCTGAAATTGCCATGTTGAGGTTGGATGAAGTTAGAGAAATAGTTAAAAATGAGGTGCTTGCTCATGGCTTGTTCCTTGTGTCCTTAACTGTCGATAACCAAGGGCGAATTGACGTGGACGTGGATTCAGAAAAGGGCGTTACCATTAAGGAATGCATGGACCTGAATCGTGCGCTGGAGGCTGCTCTCGACAGGGAGAAGGAAGATTTTGAGCTTACGGTGGCTTCTCCAGGACTTAGTGAACCCCTCAAAGTTGTTGAGCAGTATCTCAAGAACGTAGGGCGAAAGTTGGAGGTAGTTACTCTTACTGGCGAAAAATTGACGGGCGTTTTACTTAGCGTAATTCCCAACAACAGCATAACCCTTGAGGTGAGTGAAAAACGAAAACTCGAAGGGGCAAAAAAGAAGAAGACCCTAGTGGTAGAGCAAAAAAAATTAACATTTGAAGAGATAAAATCGACCAAAGTGGTTATATCCTTTAAGTAAAATCGGCAAACTTAGGTGAAGCGATGGAAAACTTGAACCTGATTGATACTTTTTCCGAGTTTAAGGAACTCAAAAACATTGATAGGCCAACAATGATGAGTGTGCTCGAAGATGTATTTCGCAGCATGCTTATTAAAATGTATGGCTCTGATGAGAATTTCGATATTGTTGTAAATATCGATAAGGGTGACTTTGAAATCTGGAGAAATAGAGTAGTTGTGGAGGATGGAAAGGTGGAAGATCCAAACAAGGAGATTTCCCTTACCGATGCTACAAAGATTGACGGCGATTATGAGGTGGGTGAAGAGGTTACTGACCCTGTGAAGTTGAGCGATTTTGGCAGAAGAGCCATTCTTGCAATTCGCCAAAACCTTACCTCGCGTATTCTCGATCTTGAAAAGAACAACCTCTTCAATAAGTACAAGGATAAAATTGGAGAGATTCTTACGGGGGAAGTATACCAGGTATGGAAGAAAGAAATTCTGGTGCTGGACGACGAGGGCAATGAGCTGGTGATGCCAAAAACGGAGCAAATTTCTGGTGATTTCTTCCGGAAAGGAGATAGCATTCGTGCCGTGGTTATCAGGGTGGAGATGAAGAACAACACCCCAGTGATAGTGCTTTCAAGAACATCACCTGTTTTTCTTGAGCGACTTTTCGAGCTGGAGGTTCCGGAAATTTTCGACGGACTTATTACAGTAAAGCGCATTGTCCGCATACCTGGTGAACGTGCTAAAGTTGCGGTGGAGTCGTATGATGAGCGCATCGATCCTGTTGGAGCCTGCGTAGGTATGAAGGGTTCACGAATTCACGGAATTGTTAGGGAGTTGCGCAATGAAAATATTGACGTGATTAACTTCACCAACAACATCCAGCTCTTTATCACCCGCTCCTTGAGCCCTGCAAAAATAATTGAGATCAAGATCGACGAGCGGTATAAAAAAGCCGAGGTTTTCCTTAAACCATCCGAGGTTTCGCTGGCAATTGGGAAAGGTGGATATAATATTCGGCTGGCAAGTCAGCTTACTGGCTACGAAATTGATGTTTACCGCGAAACCGATGAGGTGGATGAGGAGGATGTTAACCTCGATGAATTTAGTGACGAAATTGAAAGCTGGGTTTTAGATGCACTCAAAGGCATTGGATGTGACACCGCCCGGAGCGTTTTGGAGATTCCTATTTCTGAGTTGATTCGGAGAACCGACTTGGAGGAGGAAACTGTAAAAGATGTTGTCAAGATATTTAGAGCGGAATTTGAGTAGCATTATATTTGCATTGACAAAAGTGGTTAACTGCCTGTTTTACCACAACAGTTGAGGACTGATTTATGACACAATTCGAGAAAGGTACAAGGCTTAGCAAACTTGCAATAGAGTTTAACGTTGGCGTTACTACTCTGGTGGACTATCTGAAGAAGAAAGGTCACGAGGTAGATTCTAACCCAAACTCTAAAGTTGCACCCGAACTTTGTGAACTTATTGCCAAGGAATATGGCAAGGAGGCAAACATTAGGGATGCATCAAAAAAGCTGAGCTTAAAAAACCTTAGAGACAAAAGGGCTACCATCTCCATTTCCGATATGGACGACGAAAATGTCGATAGCGACGATGCCGATTCGGGTGATGGTAAAAGTGATGAGGTAATGATTACCGTAACCTCTGAGGTTCCTCAAGAACCACCAGTAAAGAGGGTGGAAACATCGGCGGTGGTAGAGAACCAGCCGGTGAAAGATGTAGATATCAAGGTTGTTGGAAAAATAGATCTTGAAGGCATTAGCCATAAGCGAAAGAAGCACGAGGATGCTCCTGTTCCAGAGGTTAAAGCCGAATTGGTTACTGAGGAAAAAGTGGAGGATAAGCAGCCCCAGCCGCAACCAACGCAGCCGCAGGAGACGAAGGAGGTCGCAGCAGAACCTTCCGAAATGCATGTAAAGGTTGTTGGGAAAATTGACCTTAACCAGGGCAAGAAGAAGATTGAACTACCCGAAAAGCGCAAGGAGCATGCACCAAAAACGCATCCGGAGCCTGAGTCATCGGGAAAAGTAATACATAAAAAGCCTGCTGAAAAGCCGGTGGAAAAGCAGCATACAAAACAACATTTGGAGCAGCACCCCAAGTCTGAACAGCACCAAGGGCAACCCAAGCATAAACATGAGGCTGAATCGGCTGAAACCAAGGCACCAGCCGTTGAGCCGGAAGTTGTAGTTCCAAAGGTAGTTCCAGTTGAAACGCTTTACCGCTCTTCGGTAGAGAAGCTTTCTGGACCAACTGTTGTTGGAAAAATTGACTTGGATGCCATTCAACCCAAAAGAAAGCCAATTGCCTCCTCTTCCGATTTTGACAAGAAGAAGAAAAAGCGGAAGCGTATTAAGAAGGATCAGGTTAAGCCTGGCGGCGAGGCCGGTGCTGCAAATACTCAACCGGCTGCAAGTGGTGAGCAGAAGCAAAGGCCACCTCAACCCGCTGGTGGCGGATTGCGTTTTGTAAAAAAAGACAACAGAGATAGAACTGCAACTGGTCAACCTGTTGCCGATAAGAGCAAGGGAAAGCCAACAAAGCGTCCACCTTTACTTCGCCAAGAGGTTAGTGAGGAGGACGTTCAGAAGCAGATTAAAGACACCCTTGCAAGGCTTACTAGCAAAGGAAAATCGAAGGGTTCAAAATATCGTAAGGATAAAAGAGAACTGCTGAGCCAACGCCACATGGCGGAACAGGAACAGGCCGAATTAGAAAAGAACGTAATTAAGGTTACGGAATTCGTTTCGGTTAACGAGTTGGCTTCCATGATGAACGTTCCGGTTACCGACGTAATCGAAACATGCATGAACATGGGGCTTATGGTATCCATTAACCAACGTTTGGATGCTGAAACCTTGGCTCTTGTGGCCGATGAGTTTAACTTTAAGGTGGAATTTGTTTCAATCGACATCCAGGAAGCAATAAAGTCGGAGGAGGATAGTGAGGAGGATTTGATTTCCCGCTCTCCCATTGTAACTGTAATGGGACACGTTGACCACGGTAAAACTTCATTACTCGACCATATTCGTCACTCCAATGTAATTGCTGGAGAAGCTGGTGGTATCACTCAGCACATCGGTGCATACAGCGTTCAGCTCGATGATGGAAGACAAATTACATTCCTTGATACACCCGGTCACGAAGCCTTTACCGCTATGCGTGCTCGTGGTGCCAAGCTTACCGATGTGGCTATTATTGTAATTGCCGCTGACGATAACGTAATGCCCCAAACAATTGAGGCAATTAATCATGCCAGTGCAGCTGGAGTTCCTATTGTGTTTGCTATCAACAAGATTGATAAGCCAGGTGCTAACCCAGAGAAGATCAAGGAAGAGTTGGCTAACATGAACTACCTCGTGGAGGACTGGGGTGGCAAATACCAATGCCAAGAAATTTCTGCAAAGAAGGGAACCAACATGGAGCACCTTCTTGAGAAGGTTTTGCTTGAGGCTGAAATGCTTGACTTGAAAGCAAATCCCAACAAAAAAGCAATAGGTGCTGTAATTGAGTCATCGCTCGACAAGGGCAGAGGTTATATTACCACCATGCTTGTTGAATCAGGAACTTTACACATTGGTGATATTGTGCTTGCAGGAACCTATACGGGACGTGTAAAGGCAATGTACAATGAGCGAAATAAAAAAATTGATGAGGCTGGTCCTGCATCTCCAGTGCTGTTGCTTGGTTTGAATGGTGCTCCTCAGGCGGGAGACCAGTTCAACGTAATGGACACGGAGAAGGAGGCAAAGGATATTGCAACCAAGCGCGAGCAGCTGCTTCGCTTGCAAGGCTTACGCTCTCAAAAGCATATTACCCTAGATGAGATTGGTCGCCGTATTGCCATTGGCAACTTTCAAGAGTTGAACATTATTGTAAAGGGCGACGTGGATGGATCGGTAGAAGCACTTACCGACTCATTGGTAAAACTCTCTAATCAGGAAATTCAGGTTAACGCAATTCATAAGGGAGTAGGTCAAATTTCTGAATCGGATATTTTGCTTGCCGCTGCATCCAACGCCATTGTAATTGGGTTTCAAGTTCGTCCATCATCTGGTGCCCGTAAGTTGGCGGAGAAGGAGGGTATTGATATTCGCCTTTACTCCATCATTTACGACGCTATTAATGAACTGAAGGACGCTATGGAAGGAATGCTTTCCCCAGACTTCAAGGAGGAAATTATTGCATCATTGGAAATTGTTGAGACCTTTAATATCACAAAGGTTGGAACCGTTGCAGGATGTATTGTTCGTGAAGGGAAAATTACACGAAACACAAAGGTTCGTATTGTTCGGAATGGAATTGTGGTTTACACCGGCGAATTGGGCTCTCTAAAGCGCTTCAAGGATGATGTGAAGGAAGTTGCCAACGGTTTTGAATGCGGTTTAAACATTCACAACTATAACGACCTCAAGGTTGGTGACATTGTTGAAGGATACGAGATGGTTGAGGTTAAGAAAAAACTCTAACCATAATACTATACAATATTTGAACGACTGGGTAGATGCCCGGTCGTTTTTTTATGGCTGGATGTTATCTCCTAAAGTGATCAATATTTGAAAATTCGTAACTTCCACCTTTAAACCTAGCACTATGCGAACTACATCTTTTCTCTTTTTTTTCTGGGCAGTTAATCTTAGTGTGGAAGCACAACCAATTGATACCGTTGGCAAACGTGCCGGTTACAACACTATTAAAGTTGAGGATTTGAGGAACTACGTTACGGTTCTTGCATCTCAGGAATTTTTTGGAAGAGAGATTGGATCCGAAGGGGCCAATAAGGCCGCTAGCTACCTCACCTCCTTTTTTCGGGAAAACGGGTTGAGGGATTCTGCAAAGGGAAGGACAGGATACCAACAACCATTTCGAATAATTAGGGAAGGGGCCACCGAGGGCAAGTTGGAGGTTGGAGGGCAATCATTTTATAGTCCCACGGATATAGTTGTTCGACATGGAGAACTTTCGTCGAAGAGGACTTTAAAAGTTGTTTTCGCCGGATTTGGTGATGACCACGACTTCGACAGCCTTGATATAAAGGGGAAGGCAGTTTTGATTCTAGCCAAAGAGTCACTAACGTCCTACGGGTATGGTACCTACGATAAGCTCAAGGCTAACCATTGCCCGGTAGTATTTGTAATTAATCCCTACCATCCTGAAAAGTACGTTCAAGTGCGCAAAAGCAGCGAAGATGAGCAAGCTGGGAAGCGATATCTGCTTGAGAATAGATCCACCATCGGGGATACTACAACAGCTAAAATTACGGAAATATACCTATCCAATAGAGCTGCGAAGGCGATCTACGGCATTGATATTTCTGATTTATTGAAACTTGCGGAAAAAAGTAAGGCAGGAGAACCATCCCTCCTAAGGAAGTTATCATTGGGGAAAGTTTCAGTAACCGCCCCAAAAAAGATAGATAGTGGAATTGGCTATAACATTGTGGGAATAATCCCTGGAACCGATAAAGCAAGCGAGGTTGTTGCCATAACAGCCCACTACGACCATTTAGGTGGTCGCGATAGTGTATACTTCCCTGGTGCTGACGACAATGCAAGTGGTGTTTCCTCCATTATGGAGATTGCCCAAGCATTTAATGCTGCTGCAATAAAAGGTTTTAGACCACACCGAACCATTGCCTTTATTGCTTTTTCTGGAGAAGAGTCTGGTCTTCTGGGTTCAAATTACCTTGTGCAGCATAACCCGTTAGCTGGTTGCCACTTTGTTGCCGATGTCAATCTTGACATGGTAGGACGCCAGGATAGCAAAATGGACAACCCCAACTACCTGTATGCAACTACCGATCAAACCACAAACTTTCTATACACCTTGGCCGATAGCCTGTCGCGTGAGGACACGGGCGTTGCACTTAACTTGTCGAAAGGGAAATACATGTTCTTTTTTGGTTCCGACCAGTATAGCTTTTATAGCGCTGGTGTTCCCAGCATACTTTTCTTTAGGGGGTTGCACGCAGATTATCACCGGCCCACCGATACACCCGATAAATTGAATTACTCCTCCATGGTTAGGATAGTTCACCTTGCTTATGATACTGTATGGAATTTGTCGTGTCGCAACCAAATTCCAAAAAATTTAGGTGCCAAGTAGAGGAGACAAAAACCAAATGCTATATTTGCTCAGTAAATATCCAATTAGGTGACGCTCCCGGAAGGAAAATATACGCCAGATGAACTCAAGTGGTTTAGGAATCTTTTTGATACCTACTACGAGAGTCTTAGGAACTTTGCCTACTTCAAGGTTGGGGATGCTGCATTGGCTGAAGACATAGTGCAGGAGGCTTATATTAAGGTGTGGTCAATGCGCGACGATGTTAGAAACGAAACCGTTAAGGCCCTGCTCTACAAAATCGTTGGGAATCTCGCGTTGAATCAGTTGAAGCACCGGAAGGTAGTTTACAATTTTGAAAACACTTACGATCATGACTCTCAGAGTGAGGCGGCTGATTCAGCAATTCTTACTGAAGAGTTTAACCAGGAGCTGCAGCAGGTGATTGCCTCTATTCCGGAGAAGGCTAGGGTTGTTTTTTTACTCAGCCGGATTGATGGATTGACCTACGATGAAATCGCGGAAAGGCTCGATCTCAGTGTAAAAGCCATTGAAAAGAGAATGTCTGAAGCCCTAAAAATTGTTAGGGCAAAAATAAGTTATAAGTTATGAGAGTCGACAACGATAAAAATAACCTTACGCCAAATACGAAAGGCGAGGAGGCTCTGGATAGAGCCCTAAGGTCGTTGTCGTCATGGACGGCTCCAGCCACTAAGAGCAAGGAGGAGGCATGGATGCAGCTGCTTTCTCAAATTGAGGAGACGGAGAGCATACAAGAGGAGCTGCCTGATGCACCTACTATTTCCATTGGCAGGCGCTTTGCACGCTATGGAATGGCTGCCGCCGCTCTAGTTTCAATTATTCTAGTTTCAGTATTTTTGCTATACCTAACTGGGAGTAAACAAATTGTTGCGCCAAGAGGAATGGTTGCCAGTGCTATGCTACCGGATGGTTCTGAGGTTAAGCTGAATGCCGATTCCAAAATTACCTACAGCAAGTTGGGCTGGGATAAACATCGTATTGTTTCCCTGCAGGGAGAGGCGCTTTTTCATGTAACCAAAGGCGATAAATTTGAGGTCCATACCGCGTTGGGCTTTGTGAGAGTGCTTGGTACCAAGTTCAATGTATCCGATCGTGATGGAAAGTTGCAGGTTGATTGCCTTGAGGGCAAGGTTGCTGTTTTTCTGAAAGATGGCGACGATCAAGTGCTGAATGGTGGTGAAATACTAAAAGCTGATGGGTCATCCGTTGTTCGGTCACAACTGAACCCTTCAATCGACGTTACATGGGTGCATGGTGAATTTTTTTACGAAGCGGCACCACTCGTAGATGTGTTTGCGGAGTTGGAACGCCAGTTTAATGTTCAAATCAACTCAACCAATATCTCAGGAAGAACCTATACGGGCTTTTTTAGAAAGGGAAATCTGAAGGAGGCACTTGATATGGTATGTGTTCCAATGGGACTTAAGTATACGGTGCAGGGAAGCATTGTGACTATTCGGTAGGGTAATTTGCTCTTTTCTTGTATTCATTGTGAGAAGATTTATGGTTGTGAGGAAGCAAATTTTGATACTCATATTGCTCTTTGGTATTGCTGGATATGTCCAATCACAAACCATTTCAGCATCCTTTACCAATTCGCCATTAAATGTTGTGCTCGAGCGTATTGCCACCGATTGCCAAGTGAAGTTGGCATACGACAACGACCTTATCAGCCAATATACTGTAACTGTAACCTATACAAATGCCTCACCCGATGATGCAATTAAAGAGGCCATTGCTGCATTGGCTTTAAGTTTTGTTGAGATTAATGGGGTATACGTGTTGAAGCCCGACCCGATTAAACAACAGCAATTGCTTGCCATGGCTGCCCAAGAGCTGCCCCCCCCCCCTAAGTTTAGGGTTCTGGGTTTGGTTAAAGAAAAATTGTCGGGAGAATCACTTCCCTATGCCAACGTTGTGTTTGTTGGAACTTCCAATGGTGTAGCCGCAAATAGTGACGGATATTTCAGCATAATTACGCAGCAAGCCGATTCCCTGCTGCTTTCGGTAAGCTATATAGGTTACCTTCCCAAGGAGGTGAAAATATCACCATCTTCCCAACGGAATGTTCTTGTGGTGGAGCTCGAACCTCAAACTTCAACTGTTTCGGAGGTGGTTGTGGCTGCACCCCGATCTGAAGTTGTTCAAACAGAGGTGGAGCCTTCGCGTATGCGGCTTAACTCCAATCGACTTACCGATCTTCCGTCACTGACAGAGTTGGATATTGCAGCACCCTTGCAATTGCTCCCTGGTATTGATGGCACTACTGAAACCTCTGCCGGTTTGAATATTCGCAAGTCAAGTTCTGATAAGAATCTCGTTCTCTACGATGGGTTTACCATTTACCAAATCGACCATTTTTTTGGCGCATTCAGCAGCTTAAATGCAAAGGCTATTAAGGATATTCAGGTGTTTAAGGGGGGCTTCGATGCTACCTACGGAGGAAGGGCCTCATCGGTTATTGAGATTACAGGAAAGAGCGGAAGCATGGATAAGCCCTCTGCAGACGTAGGTGTCGATTTACTTGCGGCTGATGCAACTGTGGAAACACCATTAGGTTCAAAAGCCTCATTCATTTTTTCTGGTCGCAGGTCCTATACCGATGTGTATCGCAGCACTCTATATGAAGATTTGCTTGCAAAGATGCGTGGCGATTTGGTGGGTCAAACTAAAACTCCATCCTTCGCCAAGGAAGGGAGCAATGAACCAATATATTACTTCTACGATTTAAATACTAAGTTAACGCTTAAGCCCACCGAGAAGGATGTGATTTCTTTCAGTGGATACAAGGGTCACGACGATTTAACCTTCCAATCGCGCCTAACGAATAGAAGAACTGATGAGGCCTCCAACTGGGGTAGTGGGGGAGTTAGTGTTCGCTGGGCTCGACAGTGGTCCAAGATTTTTTATCAGACTCTAGTAATTGGGGGATCCAACTATAACCTCTATTACAACCATACCGATAGCATTATGCACCGTCGGTGGTTAACAACCGACACTACAAAAAAAATGGCGCTTATCGAGAGCAACGTTAAGGACGGTTCCATCACGCTTCAGAACATGGTAAAGTTGGGCGAGCGGAATACTTTAGATTTTGGATTTGAGGTAAATGGCATCAGCACAAACTTCATTGAAGGTAGTCTGCATCAGTATAATAGCGTAAACTACATTGATACGTCGCGGCAGGTTGCCGGTGACTCTCGCCTTAGCTCCATCTATTTGCAAAACACCTACTCCTTCGGTATCGTTAAGGAGATAAAGTATGGATTTCGTTCAAGCCATTATAATCTAAGCAACAAAAACTATTTTGAACCTCGCGTGCAAATTGCGCTACAGGTTCATCCAAAGTTATTGCTGAAGGCATCGGCTGGTCGCTACTATCAATTTATCAATAGAATTGTTTTGGTTACCGGTTCGGATTTTCGAAGTATTTGGGCCGTTTCGGATGGAGATAAGTTTCCAGTTGTGCGGTCAAACCATCTGATAGCGGGCTTTACATGGAAACCTTTTTTGCGTACAACGATTGATGTTGAAGCTTATTCTAAGTTCACCGATGGTATTGTTATAGTTCAGAATACTTACACCAGGTCGGCCAGCAATGTTATTACTCAGAAAAAAAGTTTCTATAGCCTAAATAACTTGGTTCATGGGGTTGATGTGCTTGTGAAGCAAAGTTTTGGAAACTATCAGCTGTGGTTGGCTTACACATTAAGTAAGTCAACTAACCAGTCGGATAAAATTAATGGAGGTGAGCGATACCCCGCTTACGACGATCAACTTCACGAACTGAAGCTCTTTGGAATAGCGCAGGTTAAGCGATGGAGCATTACCTCAGCTTTTATCTATGGTTCTGGAAAACCTTGGGATGATCCAACCTTTACCTCTTCATTCCAACTCTCACCTACCTATTCAAAAAATGCACAGCAGTTACCAGCATATAAGCGTGTGGATGTAAGTGTAGCTTACAACTACAGGCTTGGGAAGGTGAACTGTCGAGCAGGCGTTAATATTTTTAATCTGCTGAATGCCAGCAATATTTTAAGCAAGCCTTACGAACTAAAGGATGATCCCTACGCACAGGTACTTCAGGGTAATTCACCTTTGGAATTTACCGACGAAAAGGGAATGGGAATGCTAACCTCCGTATTTCTTAATTTCCGATTCTAGTCAGCCGAATATTTTAGTGGCTTAATGAGTTCCCTGCAGCAATCGCTGCACCGTCCTTGGCTGTTCAGCAAACAATGTTTTAAGGCTATAGACTTTTCACTTTGTTTTGCGGGTCAAAAAAAATAAATAAGCGGTAGGGTATTTAAGTTTTACCTTGTATTAGTGTTGACAATCAAGGAAAAAAGCCGTGAAAGCAAAGAAAAGCATGGGATTCAGTAAACCCAATTCAGATGAGAAATATCTGGAGATGGTTTCTACTGCTTTGCGACGATTCAGCGTCCCGGCAACAAGAACCAAGGAAGAGGCGTGGCAGATGCTGCTCGCAAAAATGGAGGAGAGGGCAAGTACGCCAGCTATCCAACACTATCGCATTGGTAAGTTTGTTGCAATGGCTGCGGCAGCGATCATCGGGCTATTTATTGTGACCTGGTTTTTTCTTAACGGCGATGAGCGCAAAATCAGCACTGGATTTGGCGAAATGGCAACAGTATACCTACCAGATAGTTCCGTCGTGATACTCAATTCAGGAACTACCATCTGGTATTCCCCTAAAGATTGGAATAAAGAGAGGTTGGTAAAGTTGGATGGTGAGGCTTTTTTTAAGGTAAAGCACGGACAAAAGTTCTCGGTAGTGGCCGCAAAAACAGTTACCCGTGTTTTGGGCACCACCTTCAACGTTTACGCACGTGGTTCCGAGGTTAGAGTGAGCTGCCTTACGGGCAAAGTTCAAGTAACGAGCAAAATTTCAGGTATGACTACGTTGCTCCTTCCTGGAGTTAAAACAAAGGTAAACGCACTTGGAAAGTTCAATACCGGAGCTACCTCAATCGAAAAGGAGGCTGCATGGGTGGAAGGTAAGTTCTACTACCAACAGGAGGGTGTTGGCCGAGTTTTCGATGAAATTGAGCGCCAGTTTAATGTGACCATAATTTACAACGGAAGCCGGATACGCTCATACACTGGCTTTTTCACAAACAAAAACCTGACGGATGCACTAGACCTTGTGTGCATTCCTATGCAGCTACGATACGAACGAATCGACAATAAAACTGTTAAAATTTTTTCAGCAAACTAAATGTTTAATTCTAAATTCAACAGCCATGAAACATGTTAATCTATTGATGATTGCTGCACTTGTAAGTTTTACATTTGCATCGTGCCAAAAGGATTCCACTACTACAACTGATCCACTAGTGAGCAGCTCAGTTGACGACGATCAGGTAACCTCCTACTACGATGATGCCACCTCCGAAATCGATGATCTTACCATGACGGATGGTAGCCAACAATTGACTCCGGCCTCATATGCTGCTCTTACCGACGCTACTTCTTCACGAACGTTTAGCGTGGTTACAAACAATGATGGTAGCATTACAAAAACTGTTACCTACGTTAATTATACAAACCCCAATGCGGTTAATGGTCATGTGAAAAATGGCGTAATTGTAATTAATATTGTTGGTGGTCCTTTGCAAAATGAATTTACACGTACGGCCACGTTCCAGAACTTCACCTTGGATGGTAATAAAGTTGAAGGAACCCGTACTATAACCAAAACTGCAGAGTACACCTACACCTACACGCTAACCAACGGCAAGGTTACCTTTTCTGACGGAACCACCTACACCAGAGAGGCCACACAAACCAGAGCATGGGTGGACGGTATGAGCACTCCTTACTTTATTTGGGATGACATTTACTCCCTTGAAGGAACCGAAACAGGTGTAAACAGGAGCGGAGAGACCTATACCCACACCATTGTGAATGCTGTGCAAATAAAAATGAGCTGCCGCTGGATTGTTTCTGGAAGCGTTGACATTACCATTGGGAACGAGACTGGAACAGTTGATTATGGTGATGGTTCCTGCGACAATATTGCAACCCTTTCACGTAATGGGAAAACCTATCAGTTTCAACTTGGACGAAGCTAGGCGGGCTGATAAGTAGTAGGTGATGAATTTATTAAGGCTGGATTTTTCCAGCCTTTTTA
The DNA here is from genome assembly GCA_035529935.1 of Williamwhitmania sp. Taxonomy (NCBI): domain Bacteria; kingdom Pseudomonadati; phylum Bacteroidota; class Bacteroidia; order Bacteroidales; family Williamwhitmaniaceae; genus Williamwhitmania; species Williamwhitmania sp. The sequence goes on from DATKVT010000124.1 coordinate 19,508, forward strand.
CATATCATACGGTGCCGATCGGAGCTCCTCGAAAAGCATAATTTTGCTAAACTCACAATCGGGCAGGCCTATTTGTTCAAATTTTTGGTTACGAAGTTTTGGTTCAAATCCAGCATCTACAATGGCTTTTTGGATATGGTAAGCATCAAGCCTATATGCTATGCTGCCGTGGAGATTGGCGTAGTCGTCAATTGTAATGGAGCCAAAATCGTTTGCCCCAGCGTGAAGGGCTATCTGGGCAAGCTCCTTACCTACATACTGCCAAGAGGCCTGAATGTTGGGAATGTTTGGAAGCATAATGCGGCTAATCGCTACCATTCGTAGGTATTCCAGTGCTGAGAGTTTAATATTCACAGGCATAGTCCCAGTGCGAGTGGCAAGTTGGTAGTGCATTGGCCATACCATGA
>DATKVT010000125.1 GCA_035529935.1 Williamwhitmania sp.
TAATAGCCTTCCTGACCGCTAATGGCGTCCTGCGTAAAGTTCATATCAAGCAGAAAAAGGTCGTAAGAATCCTGCCCCATCAGCTTAGGAATATCGTTGGGGTTCGATGTGGTAGTGACCTGTTCTACGTATGGCTTTAGCAATAACTTCAGTGCAAAAAGAATGTCCTCGTTATCGTCTATTGCCAATATTTTGCCAAATTTCTTTACCATTGTCAAATACTTTTCTTGCGAAATATACGAAATTGGATTTTGGAGATGGTTTAAATTTAGCAATAATTGTGCGAAATCGAACACCGTTTGTTGCAATTGCGAACAATTGGAACGAGATTTTATTTGGTGCGTAATTGTTTATATTGCAGAAAATGAGATGTGTGCATTGTTTGGTACGTTAATGGATAACTAGGGGGAGATGTTGGAACTTTATTTTTCACTTTTATGGATAAGATTATTGAAAAAAAGGGTTGGGTTACCAAGAAGCAAATTTGGTATGGTGTATTTGCCCTAGTTATATTAGCGTTAATTCTTAAGATTGCATTTGGTGATAAGAGCCGTAAGCTGAATGTGGACTTGGACAAAGTTACCGTTGAAGAGGTAAAGCAAGATTTGTTTAAGGATTACATCGCTGTAATTGGAACAGTTGCTCCAATTCAGACTATTTATTTGGATGCAACCGAGTCGGGAAGTAGGGTTGAGGAGATTGTTCGGCGTGAAGGCTCAATGGTGAAAAAGGGCGATATCATCGCTCGGTTTAGCAACACTAGCCTTGTTATCGACATTTCGCGAACAGAGTCCGATGCATCTAGAACGACCAATGAACTACGCAATGCCCGCTTAAGTATGCAGCAGCAGTTGGTTGAGTCTCAAAGCCAGCTGCTAGATCAAAATTATAAACTTCAACAGCAGGAGCGTGCCTATCAACGTAGCATAGAACTGCATAAGAAAAACCTGATTTCTGATGAGGAATATAAAAGATCGAAGGAAGATTTAGACTATACAATGGCTAAGATAAAGTTGCTGAAGGAGAGCATACGGCAGGATTCAATATACAGAAAAACTCAGGTTGTTACATTGGAGAACGATGTTACTAGGATGCAGCAAAATTTAGCTATCGTTCGGCAGCGATTCGAAGGGTTGAATTTAAGGGCACCCGTGGCCGGTGAGCTAGCCTCACTGGATTTGGAGGTTGGCCAGGTAGTAAGTATGGGGACTCGAATTGGTCAGATTAACGTTTTGGATTCCTATAAATTGAAGGTTGAAATTGACGAACATTATATCTCTCGTGTAACGCGCAATCTTATTGGGGTGTGCGATTTCTCGGGTACCTCTTACAAGGCCAAAATAACCAAGGTCTATCCGGAGGTAAAGAATGGGCGATTTACTGTAGATATGGAATTTGTAGACTCCATTCCTTCTGATATTCGAATTGGGCAAACTTCAAGAATTCGTTTGGAACTTGGCGAGTCGAACATGGCTATACTTATTCCTCGCGGTGGATTTTACCAAAGTACTGGTGGACAGTGGATATTTGTAGTTGATCCCTCCGGAACCGTTGCAACCAAAAGACCAATAAGAATTAATCGTCAGAACCCATTGTACTATGAGGTTGTGGAAGGGTTGAAGCCAGGGGAGAAGGTGATAGTATCCAGCTACGATACTTTTGGCGACGTTGACAAGCTAATTCTCAAAAAATAAATATAGGTTTACCTAAAACATTATGGCTATGCTAAAGACTGTTGATTTAGTTAAGGTGTTCAGAACAGAGGAAGTTGAAACAACTGCTTTGAACAAGGTGAATATCGAGGTAAAGGAGGGTGAATTTGTCGCTATAATGGGGCCTTCTGGCTGCGGCAAATCAACTTTGCTCAACATTGTTGGTCTTCTTGACAATCCCAGCGGAGGAGAACTTCATTTCCTTGGCCACGAAGTTTCTAAGTTTAAGGAAAAGCAGCGTACAAACTTGCGAAAGGCAAACATTGGATTTGTTTTTCAAAGTTTTAACCTGATTGATGAGCTGACAGTTTTCGAAAATGTTGAGCTACCATTGCTATACTTGGGAGTTTCTGCCACGGAGCGAAAGAGAAAGGTGGAGGCAGTGCTGGACAGGATGAAAATGTCACATAGACGGAATCACTTTCCTCAGCAGCTTTCTGGTGGACAGCAGCAACGCGTGGCCATTGCCCGCGCAGTGGTAGCTAATCCAAAGTTGATATTGGCCGATGAGCCAACTGGTAATCTCGATTCTGCTAACGGTGAGGAGGTGATGAACTTGCTTTCCGAATTGAACAGCGAAGGGACTACCATTGTAATGGTGACACACTCTCCGAGCGATGCCGAAAAGGCACATCGTATCATTCATCTCTTCGACGGTCATGTTGTGACCGAAAATGTTAAGCGGATATTGTAACTAAGTAATTCAACGTTATGAGACAGCTTTGTATACCAGTTCCAGCTATCCCCGAAGGACAAGTTGCTGACATCATTTTCAAGATGGAGGGCAAGGAGGTGGCTTTTAGCTACAAGCTGGAATCTCTGCCATGGGAAGTAAGCATGGCCGGTGACGATGATAACGAGGGAAATCCTTCCCAAACGCTTGAAAAGATTTTGAAGTTGAGGGAGTACATTGCGGCACTTAGCGTTGAGTGGGAGTTAATTCAGATTTATACGCCCGAACCCAATGCAAGGCACATTCAGGTGCTGTTTAGAAAAAGAAATGGTTGATTGTTAACGTAATAACTAGGGGTATGAAGAAGGGGGTAATAGCATGTTTTGTCTCTTGTTTGATTGCTTTCGGCGTGAAAGGCGCAACCGTTGAAGGCAATGGAGGACAGACGCAGGCCAATTCACAGACTACCAAGGTAAGCGTATCACAGCCGACAGGGGGAACTCTTGCATCTTCTGTTGCAATGGAGGCAGTGCAGGTTGACAACACTGGTTCCTTTGTCAATTTCACGGAAGAAGATTTTTTGCCCTTCCTGTCCACAGGTTACAGTCAAGGAGATTGCGAAAGTGATTCTGTAAAGGTAAACCGCTGTAACTCCGACTCAGCACGTTTCATTAATGGGAAAACATTGGCTGTCCCGGTTCTTTAAATTACGTTTTGAAATGAGGAAAAGTATTTTATTTGTTCTGGCTCTGATGGCCAGTGTAGGCGTTTTTGGCCAAAAACAATGGACGCTAGATGATTGTTTGAAGTATGCTTTGGACAATAACCTACAGTATAAGCGTGCCGAACTTGCGGTTAAGTTGGGCTCAGCAAATGCTGCCCAGTCTGTCATGGAGATGGTCCCTACTTTATCTGGTGATGCGTCATATGGCAAGGCAATAGGTCGCGCATACAATTACAATGCCAACTCGTATCAAGATGCAACAGTAAATGGAGGCTCGCTATCTCTTTCAGGGAGTGTAACCCTTTTTCAAGGTTTTAGTTTGGTGAATGGGGCCCGTGCTTCTCGCTACGATTTTGAGAAAGCCAAAGCGTCGCTTGCCACTGAACGAAAAAATCTTTCGTTGAATATCATGGTTAAGTATATAGATGTGCTGTTTAAGAGAGACCTGTATAAAGCCGCGGAGCAGCAGGAGACAATTTCAAAGCAGGATTTAGACAAGGAGGAAAATCTTTATAATCTAGGTGGCGTTTCCAATGCTGAGTATCTTGAAATTAAAGCGCAATATGCTCGTAGCGCAGCCGATGTGGTAAGCTATCAGAACCAGTATCAGCTGGTTCTTGTCGATTTGGCTCAACTTTTGGAAATTCCCGATGTCATGAACTTCAATATTGCTTCGCCTTCAAGTGTAGATACTACCCTAACCAACGATCTGCCCCAACTGGATGGTGTCCTTGCAGAAAAGGACTCTTGGTTTCCGGAACTTAAGGTGGCACAGAATAATATGAAGGCGAGGGAGATGAACTACTATTCAACCCTCGGAGGACTGGCACCTCGATTATTCTTTTCTTATAGCATGTCGTCGTGGTATTCCGATAATGCAACAGATCCAAGGGATCCAACAGGAATGACTACATATCCTGCTTATGGCTATAAAAGCCAAATCAATGATAATCGCCTAAGATCTATATCGGTCGGTCTTTCTATACCAATTCTTGATAGGTTTTCTGCTCAAACAAACAGGGCGAGGAAAAAGATTGCCTATAACGATGCAAAGTTAAGCTATCAACAAACGGTGAATGCTGCAACGAAGGAGGTTATAAATGCCTATTTAGAAGCAACTGGCGCCTGGAATAACTATGTGGCATCCAAGGACAAGTTTGAAGCTTCAAGTGCGGCATGGAATGCTACCAAGGAGAAGTATGAATTGGGAGCAGCTAACTCAATTGACTTGGGTATTGCTCAAAAGAATCTTTTTGAAGCCACCACCAACTTTATCAATTCAAAGTACTCTTATGTGCTGCGAAAAAAAATATTGGACTACTATCAAGGAAAGCCTTTGACTTTAGAGTAGGAATTTAATGGGGCGTTTGCCCCCTTTCCCCTTTAGGCGAGAATTTTTTCGTAACAGGTGTACAACAGCAGGTCCTGTGAATGACCTATCTCCCCAACTTTGGTGTATCCTCTGTTTGAGAAGAAATCGCTGGTGGTTTGATTCTTGGTGTAGGTGTCGAGCCTGATGGATTGAAATTTATTTTTTTTAGCAAATTCCTCGGCGAACTCAAGCAGCTGCGTTCCATATCCTCTTTTTTGAAAGTATGGAACCACAGCAATCCTGTGAACTACCAAGGCATTAGACGATCCCTTCCAGGTGAGATTATTATAGGTTGAGTCTTGTTCTTCGTTAAGGGTAATCACGCCAACGGTTGTTCGTTCTTTGCGGAGCAAATACACCTGCCCATTTAACACGTTGTTCCGCACTTTTGTATAGGAGGGATAGGCACTGTTCCAGTGAGTAAACCCTTTAGAGATAAGATCCTCTGCATTTAACTTGTAAATAAACATTATCTCCAGAAGGTTTTCTTCTTCCGCCTTTATAATTTCTGTTTTCATAACATGGACAATGCCCTTATTTGTTAACCCAAAAGTATAAAAATCTTAATCACTTCTATCAATTTCTTGCTCGGTTCGAGAATTTGAGAAGCGTTTTTTAGAGTTTATCGAATACAACCTTGCCTCCAACAACCGTTGTCAAAACTTTTACTTTGGGGATTGTATCCGAGAAAGATTCTATTAAGTCCGTTGGAAGGATAACAAAATCAGCAAATTTGCCAACCTCTAAGCTTCCAACATATTTTTCCATGAAGTTTGCCTTGGCGGCCCAAATGGTCATTGCTTTAAGCGCTGCTGTTTTATCAATAGCGTTTTCAGGTTGAAACGGCGTTCCCGATGGATGTGTTGGACTCTTTCTGGCAACCCCCGCGTAGTATCCATATAGCGGATTGATGGCTTCAACTGGGAAGTCGCTCCCGTTAGGTAGCCACCCATTTTGATCGAGCAGATCTTTGTAGGCATAGGCATACTTAATTCTTGAGCCTAGCCTTTTCCCGGCCCATCCCATGTCGGAGGTGGCATGGGTGGTCTGAATCGACGGTATAATAGAGTATTTACCAAAGAGAGAGAAATCAGTGGGCGCAACAACTTGGGCATGTTCAATTCGCCATCTCCGGTCATTTTTCCCTTTGAGATATTTGCCATAGGTGGAGAGTACTCGGTGGCAGGCTGCATCTCCAATACAGTGTGTATTCACCTGAAATCCATTTTTGTAGCCCAATTCGCAAACTTCGTTGAGTTCCTTCTCCGTTAAAGTCCAAATACCGCTGGTATTACCCATGTCGCTGTATGGTTCAATAAGTTTAGCACCTCTTGAGCCGAGGGCACCATCGGCAAAGAGCTTGATGGAGCTGACATATAGATTTGTAGTGTGAAATGGTCCTTTATTAATCACTGAATCAATATTTTCCTCCGATGGATTGAGCATTGCATAAACTCTTAGGCTGAGGTTGTTTTTCTTAAACTCATCTTCTAAGAATTTAAGCATCTCATAGTCGATGCCAGCGTCGGTAACGGATGTAAGACCGACTGAAAAACAATTTTTCTCTGCAATTTTTAGCAATCCATCCAACTTTTCATTGGCAATTTGAGGAATGTGCTTTTGAACTAGCTCTATGGCATTGTCCAGAAGAACACCGGTAGGCTTCCCATTTAAGATTGGAATTTCGCCCCCCTCAACAATTGTGGAATTAGTTATTCCTGCTACTTTTAGGGCAGCATCGTTTACCAGGGCAGCATGGCCATCAATTCGAACCAGAAAAACTGGTTTATCGGGAAATGCCTTGCTCAACTCGTCGTTGGTTGGCATCTTCTTGACTTTCCAGCGGTTCTGGTCCCAGCCTCTGCCAATAACCCAATCAGATGGATATTTTTCTGCATGCTCCTTGAGCCTAGATATCATTTCAGTGTATGATTCTACTCCGTCAAGGTTGGCTGTTCCCAGATATTCCGCATAGCCTGTAAAGTGGGAGTGAGGATCAATGAATCCTGGATACACGAATTTCCCTTTCAGGTCAATTTTGTTGTTGGAAATGTAGCTGTTCAGAATTGTGCTATCAGAGCCAATGGCAACAATCTTTCCATTCGAAACTGCCATTGCGCTGGCAATGGAAAATGATGAGTCAACGGTGTAGATCTTTCCGTTGAACACAATTAAATCTGTTTTTTTCATTGTAGTGCAGGATGTGGCAATTGTTGAGAAAAGAATAATTGTTGTGGTTTTGACGATTTTATCGAAGTGCATTTAAACCAATTTTTTTGTTCAACCAAAATACTGAAAAAAAGTTGTCGTTTATTAAAGGTAATGTAATAGCTTTGATGCCATACTTAATACATCTATGAAGTTAGTTCTCCCTACATTGTTCATTCTTGGTTTAACTTTTCTTTCCTGCCAAAAGGAGGTGATTAGCACTAACTCCACAGACAGGCTTTCCTTTTCGATGGATACCGTTGTTTTTGATACCGTATTTGCTTCCGTTGGCAGCTCCACTCGAAACTTTATGGTATACAACAAAAGTAATTCCCGGGTGAAAATCTCAAAAGTTTGGCTTGCCGGAGGAGTAAGTTCACCATATAAGATTAATGTTGATGGTGAACCTGGCCCAACGGTTAATGATCTGGAGTTGGCTTCTGGTGATTCTGCTTATGTTTTTGTAAACGTAACGGTCGATCCTTCAAACAATGATTCTCCCTTGGCAGTGGAGGATTCGGTTATGTTCGAACTCAACGGAAATATTGCAGGGGTAAAGCTTTTGTCGTGGGGCCAGGATGTGGTCCTGCTCGATGGTACAATAATATCTTCGCAAACTTTTTCGGCAGCAAAACCTTACCTCGTTTATAACTCGGCTTTAGTTCCTTTGGGAGCTGTTTTAAATGTTGATGCAGGTGCACGATTCTATTTTCACAACAATTCGAGGCTTTATGTGCAGGGGACAATGACCGTAAATGGCACCTTTGAAAATCCAGTTTCATTTTCTGGTGATAGACTCGAACAGTTTTACCAAGATAAGGCTGGCCAGTGGGCCGGTATCTATTTTATGGCTGGAAGTTCAGGCAACATAATGAATTGGTGTGATGTGAAAAATGCCATTACCGGCATTCAGGTAGATACTTTTAAGGTTGCCAGCGAACCGACGCTCACCCTCACAAATACTCGGGTAGAAAATATGTCTGCCTTTGGACTGTTGGCGAGGGGTGCCATTATTGATGCGGGGAACTGTCTGTTTGCCAATTGTGGACAGGCAACAGTTGCATTGACCCTAGGTGGCAATTATGTGTTTAACCAGTGTACCATGGCCAACTACTGGGGCGATTACTATTCCCGAAAGTATCCACAGCTCTGGCTTAACAACTATTACCTGTATCAACCAACCGGTGGGTCACTTACCATGGTTTCTCGCGATATTGAAAGAGCCGATTTTTATAACTGCATTGTGTATGGGGGGAGTATGTCGAATGAGGTATGGGTCGATACCTCTTATAATGGCATGATCTCGTCAGCCAAGATGACATACAAGTTTCTGAATTCCATCGTAAAAGTTCCTGCTGGGACAAGTATGCCAGCTTCTCGGTTTGTCAATGTGCTAAGTGACGATCCGAAGTTCATCGATCCACAAAATTTTTCATACCTTTTGGATACTCTTTCACCTGCCAAGGATTTAGGTCTGTTGCAGTATGGGCTTCTTTTTCCAATGGATCTAAAGGGTGATTCTAGAATTGCTGATGGGGCACCAGATGCCGGTGCCTTTGAACGAGTGGGAGGGAAGTAGAGCATTACTCTTTGAAGGTTAATAGAGACTTAGGTTTCAAATGACATAGTGTTTTCATAAGGCGTTTCATCAACCAACTGAGGGATGAGAAATCTGCTACTAATTATTTTCTTGATTCTGATTACAATCAAGCCCTCCTTTGCCCAGAACCAGGGCAGGGTAAACATGCTATGGTACAATACCGAAAATCTCTTTGACCCATTTGATGATTCCTTGACCGTTGACGATGAGTTTACAATGGCTGGCGCTCGCCACTGGACGTGGGCGAAAATGGAGAAGAAACTCGATGGCATCTATAAGGTGATCGTGGCATCATTTGGATTTGAGCCTCCCTTAATCGTTGGCCTTTGTGAGGTTGAAAACCGATTTGTGCTAAACCGTCTTGTGTATGAAACACCTCTTTCTAAATTTGAATATCGTGTTCTACATGCTGAATCGCCTGATGCTAGAGGGATAGATGTTGCTCTTTTATATCGGAGTAAAAGACTGTGGCTAAAACAAAACCGATTTATAAGGTCGTATCCACCCCAGGGTCATCGATCACGTGATATTCTCTATGCGAAGTTTTTGTTAGACAATACCGATACCCTTCATCTGTTTCTGAACCATTGGCCCTCAAAGTATGGTGGCGAATTAGAAACGGAGAAGGCTAGGGCTTATGCGGCAACTATGCTTTCTACGGCAATTGATTCAGTATTGATCAGAGACAGCCTTGCAAACATTGTAGTTATGGGCGATTTTAACGATGATCCGGATAACAATACCATTCAATCAATCCTGAAATTTCGCTTTTTGGATGATTCTGATTTGGGCAATACTAAGTTGGTAAACCTGTCGAAGTTGTTTTATGCCAATGGAATAGGAACACATAAGTATCAAGGTCATTGGGCCGTGATTGATCAGGTAATGGTATCCAACTCTTTTTTTGCACCCTACAATGCATTATCAATCAATCCAGAATCGTGCAGGGTTTTTGCTGCTCCTTTTCTACTAGAACCCGATGAGCAATATACTGGGATGAAACCGTTCCGAACCTTTGTTGGGTTTAAATACCACGGAGGCTACAGTGACCATCTGCCCGTGTTACTCACAATTGATCGGAGGTTTTAGGTGAAGTGCTCAGGTCTTTTGTTGGTACAAGGTTGAAGTCCTTCGCTTTTTCTAACATCAACGCGTAAGCTTCTTCAAAATGGTTTGGAATTATTCCATCTAAAATGGCTTCTTTGATGAATGCTTTGATGTCTCCTACTGCTCTACAGGGACCAATTTGGAACACCTCCATAATCATTTCCCCGGTGATGGGTGGCTGGAAGTTGCGGACGGCATCCTTCTCCTCAATCTCCTTAAGCTTAGTTCTAACAAGAGCAAAGTTGCTTTGATGCCGTTTTACCGTTGCCTCGTTTTTAGATGTGATATCTGCTTCGCAAAGCATCATGAGGTCCTCAATATCATCACCGGCCTCAAAAAGCAATCGTCTAACCGCCGAATCGGTCACCACTTCTTGCGATAGAACAATGGGGCGCAGATGCAGCTGAACAAGTTTCTGGACATACTTCATTTTTTCGTTCATCGGCAATTTAAGCTCCCTGAAAATTCCCGGGATCATTTTTGCACCAATGAACTCATGCCCGTGGAATGTCCATCCTTGTTTTGGGTGGTAGGCTTTTGTTGCGGGCTTTGCAATGTCGTGCAGCAAGGCTGCCCATAGAAGCCAAAGTTTATCTGAATTGGCTCTTAGGTTGTCCAGAACTTTGAGGGTGTGAGTGAAGTTCTCCTTGTGGCCTCTACCTTCTTTTGTTTCAACACCCTTTAACTTCTCTAATGATGGCAGAATATAGGTGAGCAATCCAGACTTGTCAAACAGCACAAAACCCAAGGATGGCTTTTTTGAAACCATAATTTTGTTAAGCTCGTCGGCTATTCTCTCCTTCGATACAATGGTTATTCTTTCCTTTATCGTGCTTATGGCTTCAAAAGTTTTGTCGTCAATTTTAAACCCCAATTGAGCCGAGAACCTTATTGCCCTTATCATGCGGAGTGGATCGTCGGAAAAGGTGGTAATTGGGTCGAGAGGTGTCCGGATAATCCTATTTTTAAGGTCTTCAACACCATTGAAAGGATCCACCAACGTGCCATAATCTTTTTTGTTGAGGCTAATGGCTAGTGCATTAATGGTGAAGTCTCTGCGGTTCTGATCGTCCTCCAGCGTTCCATCCTCCACAATTGGTTTTCGGGAGTTTTTTCTATACGACTCTTTTCTGGCACCCACAAACTCAACCTCCACTTCGCCGTAACGGAGCATGGCAGTGCCAAAGTTTTTAAAAACGGTGACATTATTGATGCCAGCCTTTTCGGCGACCAGCTCTGCCATCCTTATTCCGCTACCCTGGACTACTATGTCGATATCCTTCGATGGACGCTTAAGTAGGCAATCTCTAACAAACCCTCCGATTACATACGACGGAAGATTGTGTTCTTCAGAAACTTGGGATATTATACTAAAAATTGAATTTTCCAGACAATAATTCATATGTAGATATGACAAAGTGTTATTTTACACGACAAAATTACAAACATTTTCACCTTTTCTTGGTTTATTTTTAGCAGAGTGATATTGGAATGCTTTTTGCAAAGAACACTGAACATTTCTAAATTTATTCATAACTTAATATTCTTTATCATGTTGGAACATCTCACTGTTGATACGTTTAAGTCGAAAGTCTTTAACTATGAGGCAAATACGGAATGGAAATTTGAGGGACAACGTCCAGCGGTAATCGATTTTTATGCCGATTGGTGTGGCCCATGCAAAACGGTTGCCCCGATTTTGGAAGAGCTTGCCACCGAGTTTAAAGATAAGCTGGATATTTATAAGGTAGACACTGAAGATCAGCAAGAGCTGGCAGCAGTTTTTGGTATTCGATCAATTCCTTCACTCCTTTTTATTCCGGTTGAGGGTCAACCTCAAATGGCAATGGGAGCCCTGCCTAAAGATTCCTTTAAGCAGGCTTTTAAAGAAGTTCTTAATGTTGAATAGTGCACGTAAAGTGCAAGGAAGCGGAGTCGGGACAACCCGACTCCGCTTTTTTTGTCAACATGCTTCACCATTCGTGGATTGTGCAGTTTGTGTTTGATATTGTAAAAACTTGGGCTACATTTGTCCAATCTTTAGGGGTGCCTTAATATAACAGGCTGAGATCATACCCTTTGACCTGATCCGGGTAATGCCGGCGTAGGGATACTAAGAGTTAATTCCAGTTTTTACACCCCTTGTTGTTCTTGGTTGAGTTATGTGCATCGTGCAGATATCCCGGGATCTGCCATTTTGCCATGACCGCCTTTTGATAATCTATTCTTAACCAAAAAAACAATGAGGAAAATTTTATTTCTGTTTCTATTTGCCTTGACAATTGCCAATCTGTTTGCTGAGAATACGCCAGTAGTTGGATGGAAAATATCAGGCAGGGTGGTCGATGAAGTTGGGAAACCGCTGGTTGGAGCGTCAATTTTAGTTGTAAATACATTTAAGGGTGCAGTTGCCGATAGGGATGGCAAATTTGATATTGCCAAGCTGCCGGCTGGGAATTACTCCTTGAAGGTTAGCTTTGTTGGCTATTCCGATACCACAGTTGCCGTTGATCTGCAGAGGGACTTGAACCTGAATATTCAGCTCACTCCTTCTTCCACTCTTGGTGAAGAGGTTGTGATAACGGCTCTAAAGGCATCATCTAAAACCCCAATGACATACAGCAATCTATCTGTTGAGCGCATCAAAGAGGGTAATACCGTTGCCGACCTTCCGCTTATTCTTGGTGTGCTACCTTCGGTTGTTTCAACCTCTGAGAGTGGTGGAGGAATTGGTAATACTGCATTTAGAATTAGAGGAACTGATCCTTCACGCATCAATGTGACCTTGAATGGCATTCCACTTAACGATGCGGAGTCGCAAACCGTGTTTTGGGTTGATTTGCCTGACATTGCTAGCAGCATTAGTTCGCTTCAGGTAGAGCGCGGAGTTGGGTCGTCAACCAATGGCTCGGGAGCATTTGGAGGAACGGTCACCATTCAAACACAAGCTGCATTGCCTGAACCATATGCAACCATCGATGCTGCCTACGGAGCTTTTAATACGCAGAAGTTGGCTTTTTCTACAGGTTCTGGCCTAATTCACAACAAGTTTAGCTTCGATGTACGTTATTCACGCCAGCTTACCGATGGGTATGTTGACCACACCGGTTCGGACCACACCTCAATGCTTATTTCTGGCGCTTGGCTTACGGAGAGAAGTGTGTTGAAGGCCAACTTTATTATGGGCGAAGAGCACACCGATATAAGCTGGAATGGTGTTCCATCATATGCGCTTGACACCAACCGTCGCTACAATCCTTCAGGACTATACTATTCAGATGATGGTAAAATTCATAGGTACAATAATGAAACGGATAACTACTGGTTGAACCACTATCAGCTGCTCTACTCCTTGAAAATTGGTAACCGTTTTATGCTAAACTTAGCTGGTCACCTAACACCGGGTAAAGGCTACTATGAGGAGTATAAGGATAATACATCCCTTTCTAACTATGGAATTCCAAATCAACAAGTAGGGGGCACTGCGGTAAGTGAATCTGATTTGATTCAGCAGAAGTGGCTCAATAATCGGTTTTATGGCGGGACCTATTCATTTTCTTACAAGTCGAGTAAAGCCGAAATAATCCTTGGCGGTGGAGCAAATCGATACGATGGTAATCACTTCGGAAAGATTAAGTGGGTTGAAAAAAATCAGAATATACCATACGATTATGAATGGTATAAAAACAGGGGGGTAAAGGATGACTTCAACTCATTTTTAAAGGTGACGCTGGACCTTCCTGCTGGATTTTCCTGTTTTGCTGACTTGCAATATCGTTACATATATTATAAGATGGATGGTGTTGATGACGATTTGGCTAATTTGTGGCAAACCAATAGATGGGACTTTTTTAATCCTAAAGCAGGTATTTCCTTTCGACACTTAAACCATAAGGCTTATGTTTCCTTTGCAGTTGCCAATAGAGAACCTGCCAGAAGCGATTTGAAGGATGCCACAAAAGATGGTGCATTAGTAAAACCAAAGTCTGAGCGATTGTATGACCTAGAACTTGGTTACGCATACACCACCAAATCGTTGGTGGCAAAAGCCACCTTTTACTACATGCGCTATAAAGATCAGCTCGTAAATACTGGAAAACTTAACGATGTGGGATATCCTTTAATGACCAATGTTGACAACAGCTATCGAAGAGGGGTTGAGGTTGAAGCTTCCTATGCAGCACTGTCATGGCTTTCGGTGATGGGTAATCTTGCATTAAGCCAGAACCGAATTAATAATTTTGTGGAGTACGTCGACCTCTATGATAACTCCTCAGACTGGAATAGCCTTGGACAACAATCGACTAAATTAGGAACAACCGATATCTCTTTTTCCCCTAATGTAGTAAGTGCAGGAGCATTGATCGTTCAGCCTCGCAAAAATCTTCGACTGATCCTTCAGGGGAAATATGTTGGCAAGCAATATATCGACAACTCTTCGAGCAGCGAAAGAATGCTTAAGGCTTATGGGGTAATTGATTCTAGGTTAGAGTATAGGTTTGGCTATAAAGGTTCGTCATTTACCGTAATGCTTTTGGCCAACAACCTCTTAAATAAGATGTATCTGGTTAATGGGTGGATTTACCGGGCTAATTTTGCCGATGGAAGTCCTGATTATATTGAAGATGGATATTTTCCACAGGCTGGCCGCAATTTTGCATTACGCTTAGTGGCCAATTTTTAACTTTTAACTGCTTTATCGGCATAGAATTATGGAGTATCTTTATCTAGCATATAATTGGGCTATTGGCCACTATGTGGAGTTGCTGGGCACAATTTCGGGGTTGGTTTATCTATATTTGGAGATAAAAGAACGAGTTTGGCTATGGCCTGTTGGGTTGGCTACTTCCGCACTTTATGTTGTAGTATTCTATACATCTAAGTTCTATGCCGATATGGCATTGAATATTTACTACGTTCTCATTAGCTTTTATGGGTGGTATCAATGGCTTTTTGGGGGAACTTCTGCAAAGCACAAGAATGTACCTCTGCGAATTCAACCCACACCAACCCGTCTTTGGCCATGGCTTGCAGCAGCATTTGCAGTTTTCTTCTTTTTGCTTTGGTGGATTCTTAAAGATTTTACCGACTCTCCCGTACCTCTTGGTGATGCATTTACCACCGCCCTGAGTATTGTGGCAACGTGGATGCTAACAAAAAAATACGTTGAGCAATGGTGGTTGTGGGTTATTGTAAATGCCGTATCGATGAGTTTATACGTTTGGAAGGGTCTATACCCCACCTCAGTTCTATTTTTCTTTTATACAACATTGGCGGTTGTTGGCTATTATAAGTGGAAACAGACAATGATGGAGGAGGGCAACGAAAAATAGCCTATACTTGTTTTAAGGTAGGTGATCGAATTGTAGGATTATATGGAGAATTACTATGGTTAATGATTTTGATGCGGTCATATTAGCAAATGGGAAGTATCCCGAGCGTGAGGAACCGGTAAGTATACTTTCATCTGCTAAGTTTCTTATTTGTTGTGATGGAGCAGCGGTAAAGCACGTTGGCAGGGGAAACACTCCCGACGCCGTAGTGGGTGACTTGGATTCCCTGCCGGGTGAACTTAAGCTAGCATTTGCCGAAAAGCTCTATCACGATCCCGATCAGAACACCAATGATTTAACAAAGTCCATAAGGTTTTGCCAGGCGAATGGATTTCGTCGCATTGCCATACTTGGTTCAACAGGCTTACGAGAGGACCATACGCTGGGTAACATTTCGCTTATGGTAAACTATGCGCAAACTGATTTGGACGTTACGATTATAACCGACACTGGGATTTTTATTCCGGTGCTTGCTTCTCGCTCGTTTGCCAGTT
The DNA here is from genome assembly GCA_035529935.1 of Williamwhitmania sp. NCBI lineage: Bacteria > Pseudomonadati > Bacteroidota > Bacteroidia > Bacteroidales > Williamwhitmaniaceae > Williamwhitmania > Williamwhitmania sp. The sequence goes on from DATKVT010000125.1 coordinate 15,224, forward strand.
TTGCAGGACAGCAGATTTCCCTCTTTTCCTTTAATAGCGAAACAACAATCACCACCGAAGGGCTGAAGTATCCAATTGTCGGACAAAAGCTCTCCATGTGGTGGCAGGGAACGTTGAATGAGGCTCTTGGGGAAAGTTTTCGAATTGACTTTTCGCCGGGACCGCTTGCAGTCTATTTCTTGTTTCGAGATTGTCGTTAGTCTAAACCTCTGAAATTAAAAGTTGATATGCCCTTTTTATCCCAACCGACACCTTGGCGTTTTTGATGGGAGAAAGGCCAAGCATATTCTGTCGGATTTCGTTTATGTTTTCAAGTGGAATTTGGCTAAATGATTTTTTTGAATGCATAATTACCAAGCCTACGGCAGTTTTTATGCTGTGTGCCTTTATTCTTATGGTGTTAGAGGAGTACCGCGAGGGATGGATGTGGACATATCGATTGGATTTTGTTCCGGGAAGAATTGTCCAACGTGAACCATCACTTAGGTCTAGTTCCCGAAATCTCTTTGGGCTTTCCCTGAGCCAAATTCGAAACTGCTCTTCCGCAAGAATTTGATTGTTTAGTAAAAGTGCAATAACCTCTTCCGATATCTCTTTTGGGGTGAGCTGGCCAAGGTAGAGGTCAATGCTATTTTCGCCCAATGATTTTATATCTTCCGCAATCTCTTGGAGGTTGGAGCATTGCTTGATTTTTCCCCTTAGAAATTCCAAATGATGCTTCCAACAGTTTAGGAGAATAGGAGTTGGGATATCATTCTGCATTTCTTGTTGGACGGAGGTTGTTTATTCTACAAGTGCTATAGTATCTTTATCACGAGCAGGCGAAAGTTGCCAGGACCAACATTCTTTACACCGCGTTTTACTCCTGACGCAATTTCAATGGTCATGTCGGGTTCAACGGTAATCTGCTCATCTTCCGTTTCCACAATTCCTTCTCCTTCTAGAATATAGAATATAACATCAAAGGGGTTGGAATGCAGTTCGAGATTTTCACCAGGAAGGAGGTTTAAATGGATAATCTCCACCTTTTCACTGGAGAACATTTTTCTGCCATCAAGGTCGAATGGCACCTTTTCTGCTGTTTCAACGAGTTTTATTTTCATTGTTAATTCCTTTCACTTTTAGGTATGGATATGTCGTCTCACGGTCTGCTGGTGTGAATATACAAAAAAATAGAAAAGAGGACTAAAAGCCCTCTTTCCTAACCCTAAAACTAAACCTAAATTAACCTATTTGCCTATAGGTTGTGAAAACTCTTTATGTAATATGGCTGAATTCTTTTTCTATTGTAGGATGATTTTGTTCAGCCTATATATGATTTGATATCTCCTTTATCAAAGATGGTGCAAAAGTATATAAACATTTGTTAATTAACACTGTCTGAAATAGTGACTTTTGTGTTTTTGAAAAGAAAATTGTCTGTTTTTGAACATGTTTGGTCGTTTTCGAACAGTTTATCTAGGGATAGATACTTATATGGCTTTAGATTTTTGGTTCACGAATCATCGTAAGCAGCATTTTAAAGCGCGAAGTTGCAAGCACTGCATGTGTAATATTTGCAGGCATAATTATTGATTCCCCTGCTGAAAGCTGATTCTCTTGGCCGCCAATGGTTATGGTTGCATTTCCTTCAATAACTTGAGCTAGTGCATCAAACGGCGCAGTATGTTCGCTAAGGCTTTCCCCCTCATCAAAGGCAAAGAGTGATACATTGCCAGTGCTTTTTTTAATCACATTTTTGCTTACAATTCCTCCTGTGGCATACTCAACTTGGGTTGAGAAAGAAAATTTACTGCCTTTTATAAACTCTGTGTTTTCCATTGCTTCTTATTTTTGGTTAAAAAACAAGCCCTTCGTACGAAGGGCTTGGAATGATAACTATCCTACTAAGAGCTTAATGTCTTCGTCAACCGTTGTAATTCCACTGATTCCAAACTTGTCGACCAGAACATTAACAACATTTGGAGAGAGGAACGCTGGAAGTGAAGGGCCAAGATGAATATTCTTTACCCCTAGGTAAAGTAGAGCTAGCAGAACAATTACTGCTTTTTGCTCGTACCATGCAATGTTGTAGGCGATGGGAAGCTCATTGATGTCGTTGAGCTCAAACACCTCTTTTAGCTTCAGAGCTATAACGGCAAGTGAGTAGGAGTCATTGCACTGTCCGGCATCGAGCACACGTGGAATGCCGTTGATATCCCCCAATTGAAGTTTGTTATAGCGGTATTTTGCGCAGCCCGCGGTGAGAATAACGGTATCGTTTGGTAATTTTTGTGCAAACTCAGTGTAGTAGTCGCGCGACTTCATTCGACCATCGCAACCGGCCATAACAATAAACTTTCGGATGGCACCGCTTTTTACTGCTTCAACAACCTTGTCGGCTAATGCAAATACCTGAGCGTGTGCAAAACCGCCAACGATTTCTCCTTTTTCGATTTCAATGGGTGCTTTGCATCTTTTTGCATGCTCAATGATGGCTGAGAAGTCTTTTGCCTTACCGTTTGCTCTGTCCGGGATGTGGGTTGCACCTTTTAACCCCGATGCTCCGGTGGTGTAAATCCTGTCCTTATAGGTTGCACTTTCCATAGGTGGCACAATGCAGTTCGTGGTGAAAAGAATTGGACCGTTGAAAGTTTCAAACTCCTCACGCTGACGCCACCAGCTGCTGCCATAGTTGCCCACAAAGTGTTTGTATTTTTTGAAGGCAGGATAGTAGTTGGCGGGCAGCATTTCGCTGTGTGTGTATACATCTATTCCTGTACCTTCAGTCTGTTCTAGCAATTCTTGCATGTCCTTGAGGTCGTGACCACTAATAAGAATTGCTGGATTATTCCGAACGCCAATATTCACCTTGGTTATTTCTGGATTGCCATACATGGAGGTGTTGGCGTTATCGAGGAGCGCCATGGCGGTAACCCCGCTTTTTCCGGTCTCCATTACAAGACCAATTAGCTCGTCAACGGAAAGGTTTTGTGTGAGTTGAACAAGTGCTTTTTGCATAAAGGCAAACAGCTGTTTATCTTCCTTGCCAAGATTATAGGCGTGTTCGGCATATGCAGCCATCCCTTTCAATCCATAGGTGGCCAGCTGTTGAAGAGAGCGGATATCCTCGTTCTTTTCGGTAAGAACACCAACCTGAATGGCTTTGGCCTCAAATTCCTCAGGTTTTCCTGCCCAAGTGGCCCCATCGAATGAGGTGTTTACCTTGATGCCCGCCTTTTGAGCTTCTGCCTTTAGCATATCCCTTATTTCAATGGCCTTCTCTACCCTTTTGTAGAAAACATCTTTGTCGAAATTGGCATTAGTGATGGTGGCAAACAGGCCATCGAAGATGAATTTGTTTACTGTCGGGTTTTCGTAACCCGCTTTTTCCCTAAGTTCAACGGAGTATACCGATATACCCTTTAGTAGGTGCATAAGCAAGTCCATCATGTTTGCGAGATCGTCGGTTTTTCCGCAAACTCCTTTGATTGTGCAGCCTGTTCCTTTCGCTGCTTCTTGGCACTGGTAGCAAAACATTCCCATGATTGTTGATTTTAAGTGTTAGTATAGTTCTGTTAGTTGAGAGTTTCTCATTAAACCCATTTGTTTTCTTGTATTTCACCGTGAATTCCAACGGTTATTGATTTGATTGGAATTTTGCGTTGTGCCTTTTCCAACGCTAGCTTCACAAGGTGGACAAGTCCTCCGCAACAGGGAACCTCCATGCGCATCACCGTTATAGTGTCAATTTGTGCTTCGTCTATAAGCGCAGTTAACTTTTCAATATAGGACTCCTTGTTGCTGTCAAGTTTGGGGCAGGCAATGGCAAGCGTTTTTCCTTTTAGGTAATCGCGATGAAATGCTCCAAGAGAGAATGCAACACAGTCTGCGGCAAGCAGCAGATTTGAGCCTTTGAAGTGGCCAGATGATGGGTTGATAAGGTGCAGCTGGATGGGCCAGTGCGAAAGCTCCGAGGGTATTTCACCAGAGGCAGTAACCTGTGTCTGCACATTAAACGCTCTTGCTGCAGAACCAGGACATCCTCCTCCTGCATGAGGTATGGACGCTAGAGGCTTGGCAAATTGCTGTTTGTTTCCTTGCGATTCGTGGTTATGCACCTCCTGCAAAACATCATCAACGCTGAAGTTTAATGTGTCTTTTTGTCCTAGAAGATATTCGACCCCTTGGCGTAGATACTCTTTTTGCTGATACTCCTTGAGGTGCTTAAGGTGCGCCACTATTACGTTTTTGCCGCTTTTAACCATCTCCTGAATGGTTTTGACCTCGTTATAAGCATCAGCCTCCCTAACCTCTATGGTTATTGCACCTACAGGGCAGTCACCGATGCAGGCACCAAGACCATCGCACATAAGTTCACTAACTAGGGCAGCCTTTCCGTCAATCAACTGGAGCGCACCTTCATGACAACCGTTAATGCAGTTGCCACAGCCATTACACTTGTCTCTATCTATCCTAATGATTTCGCGTTTCATTGTATATTGCTTTTGTTTTTTTACTTTCAGGCATTAATCTCTGATGCAAATATCCTGTAATGCCAAGGAGTAAACTGTTGCATATGTTACAAACACTGAAATAAAATTGAGGAAATGTTAAATATGTTTTTGCTCCTCTCAAAATCCCCCTTTTTTAAAGGGCTGCTACCTGAACAGATTGAGGAACTATTTTCGCGCATTGGATACTCTGTTAAATCTTTTTCCAAGGGGCAGTTAATAGCTCAGAGGGAGGATGAGGTTCGGAGTTTGTGCATAATTATTCAAGGGAGTGTTAAAGGTGAGATGGTGGATTTTACAGGAAAAATTGTGAAGATTGAGGAGATGCACGCTCCAATGCCCATTGCGCATGCCTTCCTTTTTGGGGAGAAGAATTTCTTTCCGGTTGATGTTGTAGCGCTGGAGGATGTTAAGATATTATTTGTACCTAAAGAAGAGGTAATCAGAATGTTACAAGGCAATAACGTTGTTCTAGGTAACTATCTTAGTGCCATCTCAAATAGGGCTCAATTTCTCTCCTCAAAACTTTGGTTCCTTTCGTTTAGGACTATTAAGGAAAAGGTGGCTCAGTATCTGTTGGGATTAACTAAAGAGTCGCATGCCGATAAAGTTGTAATTCAGAAATCGCAAGGCGAACTTGCCGAGTTTTTTGGGGTTACTAGACCTTCGCTGGCGCGCGTATTTACTGAGATGGAGCAGGATGGACTTATTGTTGTGGAGCGTAAAGAGATATGGATAAAAAACCGTAATGGGTTGCTTGATGTATTAAAATAGAACTTTTGTCAAAACCATCTTGTGTTTCGTATTTTCTTGCCATATATTTGTCTCAACAGCAATATGCTGTAAGTAAGAAATCATGGTTTTGGTTTTTTTACTTGGCTGGTTTTGGTTGACATCGGAGGGGGCGTAAGCCCCCTTCGTAATTTTATACCTTTCTGTTTTCACTTTCCGGAAAACCACTTACTTTGTAAATATGTGTGGCGGTACAAATTCATTAATTTCTACCTATAATATTGTCAGAACTGTTTTCCGGATTGAAACAAAAACATGAATCGTAATCGAGTTATTTATTTTCTCATTATTACCGTATTGGTTGGGTGCAGTACGGCAGGCAGGCATGCTTCGCATAACGTATTCCGGTATAATGAGTCAAAGGGTATTACCTCTCTCGATCCTGCGTTTGCTCGGACAATGCCGTCCATTTGGCCCGTTTCACAAATTTTCTGTGGTTTAGTGCAGCTCGATAGTGCACTTCAGGTGAAGCCTTGCGTTGCAAAAAGATGGTCCATCTCTGCCGATGGGCTGACCTATACCTTTAGTTTGCGTAATGACGTGTTTTTTCAGAACGATACCTGCTTTGTTGAGGGAAAAGGTCGAAGGGTTACTTCCAATGATTTTGTATATAGCATTGATAGGCTTGGACTAGAAGAGGTTGCAAGTCCTGGTGCTTGGATTCTCTCAAAAATTGATACATTGAAGGATGGAGAACCTGCTATTATTGCACAATCTGATACAGTTTTAGCGATTAGGCTCAGGGAACCATTTCCTGCTTTTTTGGGCTTACTCACTTCACCCTATTGTTCTGTAGTTCCTAGGGAGGCCATAGCCCGATATGGACGTGATTTTGGCCACCACCCAGTAGGTTGTGGTCCCTTTCAGTTGAAAGTGTGGCGCGATGGGGAGAAGCTTGTGCTTGTGAAGAATCCCAACTATTTTGAGGTCGATAAAAAGGGCATTCGGTTACCATACTTGGATGCAGTTTCCATCTCCTTTATTGGCGATAAGCAGTCTGAGTTTATGGAGTTTATCCTTGGTAATCTCGATTTTATCTCTGGAGTATCGAAAGCATCAAAGGATGAGTTGCTTACTAGAACTGGCCAGTTAAATCCTAAGTATGCTAACCGTGTGCAAATGGAGACAGGCCCATTTCTTAACACAGAATATCTAGGAGTGTTAGTCGATCCTTCCAAATTGCAGCCGCAGCAGTCTGTCTTGCTCAAAAAAGAATTTCGTCGAGCAATTGCGTTTGGTATAAACAAGGCTAAAATGATAACCTACCTGAGAAATGGTCTGGGCTATCCTGCAAACAGTGGATTTATACCTCAAGGTTTGCCTCCCTATAATCCTAATTTCCATGGATTGACCTATTGTCCTGACTCCACGTTAGCCATTCTGGCTCGAATGGGTTACCCACATGGGGATGGACTCCCAGCGGTTACGCTCACTACCACTGACGATTATCTCGATTTATGTGAATTTATTCAGCATGAGCTGAGTGTGCTTGGAATAAAGATTAATGTTGAGGTGGCAACTGGGGCCTCATACCGGCAAGCTGTGATGGACTCTCGCCTTCCGTTCTTTAGAGGTTCTTGGATTGCCGATTACGCTGATGCGGAGAGCTATTTGTCTCTTTTTTACTCTAAGAATTACTCTCCCTATGGGCCTAATTACACGCATTATTCTAACTCTCTCTACGACAAGCTATACGTTGCAGCACTCAAAACGGCAGATATTAAGTTGCGGTTTCGCTTTTATTCCAAAATGGATAGTATTATTACAAATGAAGCACCAGTAATTCCTCTTTTTTACGATAAGGCAGTTCGGTTTGTGAGGCTGGGTATTAAGGGAATGGCGCCGAACCCCATGAATATTCCGGTGTTTAAATATGTTCAAATAGGAAAGAAGTGATGATTGGATTGGTTGAAAGTGGTTCCACCAAAGCGCATTGGCTCTTTTTGGACGAAAAAAAGGTAGTGCATGAGGTTTTTACTGTTGGTCTAAACCCACACAGCGTCTCGCTCGACAGAATGAACAGTGAACTTGCTCTTGTTGTAAAAGGTATCCAAAAGTTGCCGACGATATCACACCTTTTCTTCTATGGCGCTGGTTGCCATGCACGATTGGGTGCACAGATAGTAGAAAATTTGCTAATCAACTATTTTTCAACCGCAATAATTACCGTAAAGTCAGACTTGGTTGCAGCTGGAATTTCAGTTTATGGGGAAGGAGAGGGTGTAGTTGGAATTTTGGGTACCGGTTCATCGTGTTGCTACTTTCGCCAGGGTGCTGTTGAATATGTTGCACCCTCGCTTGGCTACATTTTAGGAGATGAGGGAGGCGGTGCAAATTTAGGCAGAGAGCTACTTCGAGCATACTCCTACCATTTATTACCAGCTGAATTAAGTCGTGATTTTCTTGCCGCTTTTCCATCGGATAGGATAATTGCAGATCTTTACCAATCCTCAAACTCTGCAAGATATCTAGCCCAGTTTGTACCGTTTTTAGTCAGTAATATAGACCATCCATTCGTTCAGAATCTTGTTGGGACGGCATTTGGCCAATATCTTCGTATGCAAGTGCTTCCGATTTGTGAAAAGTCGAATAATAATAAAATTGGTATTGTTGGGTCGGTAGGTGCACTGTTTTCATCGATCCTAGAACCAATGATAAGGGAGTTGGGATTAGAACTCACCAAGGTAGTTCAGTACCCAATCACCTCTCTTGTGGAATATCATGCGCACTAAAGTTTCTCAAAAAGAAATCCTGAATTCTCAGAAAGCCCCTTGGCATATATTTCGCATTGCTCGGCGGAACGAGTTTCCTCTAGAAGTTGAAGCAATACGGAAAGCATCTTAAGAAGCTTAACCTCCCACAGCTTATTTTGGTTAAAGGTTACCAACTCAAGCGCATACTGGAAGTAGTTGTTAAATTTCTCAGACTTGTTTTGGTAAAAGTAAAATGTGCCCACCGCTGTGTATGCAAGCACTTTAGAAATTATGCTATCGGGCCCTTGGATTGATTCGAGCAAGTTTTCTAGTGACATTACCGATTCTATGGGAAGCGTATTGTTTTGCCCCCACTCCGAGATGACTTGAAGAATTAAGTATTCGGGAGGAAAGCCAATGGTTGATTCATCTTTAAAGCAGTGAAAAAATCTCTCTCCTTTTTTCATTACCTCATCTGCTAAAGAATACTCTTTGGCAATCAGCAAAATAAGTGCAATATTAATCTCAAACTCCGCCTTTCCCCACTTAGCATAGTCTGGACTTATTTTGTGAGCCATTTTTTGCATGGCAGGAATTGAGTCTGTGAACTCTTTATTAATTTTTCCTTCAGTAAGAAACTGGTGAAGGATTTGTGCACCTAGCCAGTGGGCAATTGTTGCTGGCTTTAAGCCTATATAAGGTGTTAGTTTTTTTATCTCGTCGATATATAGGTCTGACTTTGGTCGATCGAGCTGGTAGATTGAAGATAGTGCAAGAAGTGAGTTTCCAAAAATACGAGCTTCATTATCAACTTTGTGTTTCAGATACTCTTTGAGCATGGAGCTGAAGGATGTGGTAAGGTAATCCATGTCTACATAGCTCTCGAATAGCAATTCTTGGGCAATCGGATTTCTGGCAAATTCTGGAATTAATTGGTTTTGCATGTACTGGTCTTTTCTAAGTGCTTGTCCAACCTGACCATGAGCAATCGTGGCTCTAAGAGTATCGTAGGTTAGGTTAAAGAATGGCATCAGAGCACCGGTGTTCCTAGATCTGTAAGCCTCGTTAAATAGTAGTGAAATCAGTTGAGATTTTGTTTCGATATTAGAGTATGTATGGTCAATTTTTTCGAATAGAGAATAATTAACGCCATCATTTTCCTCAATTAATGAGCGAAGAATTAGGGTGCACCGCAGGTTGTCGTTGGCAATGGTAACGGCTGTACTTAAGGTCTTAAATTTGCTCTCTACAATCTCTTCGTCGATAATGCCAAATGATAGTAAATCTTGATATGCATCATAGTATTTGCCTGCCGTTTTTAGATTAATGGGGAAGAGTTTCTTTATTTCATTTTTTGAGGAAAGGTTTGGGTTTCTTCCGAACTCCTGCAAGCTAAGTATCGCATTAATTATATCTAACTTTTCATCGGCTAAGGGAGAATTGTAGATTTGACTTTTAAGGAATTCGTTCATGAGATCAAGACTACCAAGGCTAGCGTTTGTTTTATCCCAGCCTCCAGTGTTGATAAAAAGTTGAAGGTAGTATGGATAGGCCAGTGTGTGACGAAGGTTTATCTCCATGTCCTCCACTAAAATTTTTTTCTCTTGTACAGCATTTATTGTATGGTTTAGAATTTTTTGAATTTCAATTCGTGAAAGTGGGGGAATATTGGTGAGATTGTGCGAAAAGTTACCATTCTCTATTCCTAGCCAGCTATTTTCTCCATACTTTTCCTTGTGAAAAATTGGTAAAAAGTGACTTTCCCAAGTTGCATTTCTAGCTGTCATGATAAGCTTGAGGCCAGTTCCTATATGCTCGTCCACAGTGGCGGCAATTTGAATAAACAGCGATTGTAGTTTGGTTTCCGGTAGTCTGATTTCATCGAGGCCATCAATTACTACGATGACCTTTTTCTTGGTTCTGTTTTTTCCAATAAGTTCTGGAATTGTGGTGGTTGAATTGCCTGTGATGTGATGCATAAGCCAGTGCTTAAAGTCGCTGGCAAGGCCAATGCTCGACTCCAGCTTAGGGCCATTCAACAGGAGGTAAATTTTGTCGTCATCATTGTTCTTTTCCAACTCCTTTTCGACCCACTTTGCAATCATGGTTGACTTTCCAAAGCCACCAGGTCCAATAAATGCAGTGGCGGTATAGCTTGACCTAAGAAATAAGTCCAGCCGATCAGCAGTGAATTGACGCTCGATGGCAAAATTAAATCCAATTCCACATCGGCGTCGGATTATCGATAGCGTGTTGTTTGTTTCATCCGTGCATCGTTTCTTGGATGTAGCCCAAAGTTTCTCGTTGAATATTTCGGAAGCTGATTTTGCGCTGTTTTGTTTTAGGAATTCGTCCCAATTTTTGTATCCGCAATAGTTGCAAAGCGACTTAATGGTCTTAGTCGATGTCTGAGAATTCGATTTTAACAGTGCCCAAAAACGACGAATGGTGCTTTGGCTCACGATTTCCCCCGTTTCCTCCATTATTTTAAAAGAAAGCGAGGTGCAATCTTTTTGTGTGGCAATTTTTTTGCCAAAAGTTTCCTCGACTTTTAATCTAAGAGTATCAAGCATATATGCTTCAATAAAATAGTGAAGAACGAAGTTAATAAAAAAATTGTGTAGACATGAGTTAAATTATAAAAAATGACCATCGTGACCGATTGACAGAACTTTGCTCGCCATTTATTTTTGTCACACATATTTGTAAAGATGGAGAACGGGTTCTATAGTTGGTATGAAGATGTTTATAATCGCTGTGCGGAGCAAGGTGTTAATTGCTTGGGTGCATCGGAGCAAAACAACTTTGGCCAACTAGCAACCTCCCTGTTTGCTGGAAAACTTTCTTCACCAATGGTGGTAATTCGAATGACCAAAGCCTATGACTTTTCATTTAATGGGGCTTGGCCACGGTCATTTAAGGCCTTTCTTTATCGGCAGCAGAATTACCATCAAATTTTGCATGATCTTTATGGTGATTATCTTAATCCATTACTAATTAAGGAGCATCGAAACCTCGTTTCCTTTCTGGATGGACAAGTAACGGGTGAACGGGCAAATGCGAATAAACTTTTAGGAAACAAGTTAGATCTACTCCTGCGAGTTATACTACCAGATGCAGAGAATGCAATGTTTCCACATTTAGTAAAGGATATAATCAGGGGCGTATTTTTGTGGCAGCGTACCTATTTGTTGATTTTAGGTTGCGACACATTAAGGAATATAACCAGTGCGGGAATGGAGGTTGAAATAGTTCATGAAAGGGCTATTCCGCTTGGTTCTGGTTCTATATTATTCAAAGTTGCTCGAATCAGCTGTATGGGAGAGAGATGGTTCGTACCCGTACTGCCCGATTTTTCGGAGTTAGACATACTCCCGGCGCAACTGTTCACTCTTCGAAAGCAAGTAAACTCAACGCTTGCCGACCTTGAAATGACCCACGCATCAAAAAGGCTGATAAAACAACTTATGAAATCCTAACCCCTAACCCATATACCTATGTTTGCAGAAGCCTCAAAAAAAAGCCGCAGCTCAGTTTGCAAGTTGCACTTTTATAACGACAAGGGAATAGTTGTTGATACTCTTAGTGGATTTAAGGTAAATAATTCGTTAGTAACTGCGGAGGAGGCTTTTTTCATCAAAAAAGCGGTGAGTGTAACCATTACTTTTTGCGGTGATACTTACCAAAGTATTCTGGCCAGCCTTGAAATTCCATACAAGGAGTTCGTAAGCAATTTTGGTATTGGCCTTCGAGGAAATGAGGAAGGATATGCAGTGTTTAATATTGACTTGCCTGAATTTGAGCATGTTCCAAGTTTAGCGTTTGACGAGAGTAGCGAGATACCGTTGGGTCATGAGTTGCTATTCCTAGGTTACCAAGAGGGATTGCCATGTCAAACCATGAAAAAGGTATTTGTTTCTTCATCCTTTAAAAATGCATTTGGTCGCATGACCCTTGTTTTGGATGGAAACTTTGGTTACGGTAATTCTGGTGGACCAATTATCGACCCACATACTGGAAAGGTTATTGGTATTGTTAATCGTAGAATTACTGCCTCAGCAAAGTACTTCGAGCGGTTGATCAATACAGTCAACGAGAATATTAAAATGTTAAAAAAGATTGAAGGTCGATTTAGTATTGATGATGTTGACCCCATTCAAGTATTGGTAGTAAACCAAAACCAACTTAAACTATTAGCAAAAAACATTTATCTACATTCAAATAGTGCACAAGCCTTCGCTATTCTTCCTGAACCGTTGATTGGCTACTTTCAACGCTCGGAGGAGGACGTTAGCGTGAAGCAAAAAATCAAAATAACAGTTCTTGAAGAGATGTAAAGGCTTTAGCCCCCAAATGGGGGCTTTTTTATTATGTTGACAAATAGTTTAAAATATGTTTTATAGCTATGCACTCTATTAATGGTTTATGTTTTGATTGCTACATTTGCAGGATAAATGAAATTATTGGAGGGTTTAGCCATGGAGATAAAACGAATTGAAGAATTTATTCGGGAGATTGAACTTTTTCGCGGTCTAACCGATGAAGAGTTTGCAATTCTTGCCCAGAAGGTGGTTGAGAAAAGCTACAAGGTGGGAGAACTCCTTTTCCATGAAAATGGACGGAGGGAGGATATCTTTGTAATTAAAGAGGGCCGCGTGGAGTTGTTCAAAACCAATGCTTATGGTGTGGAAACGCGCTTGGCATATTTTGGAAAGGGTGACTTTTTGGGTGAAGGTTCTTGGGCCAGCGATTCACCACACTCAACTTCCTCAAGGGCGCTGGAACCTACCATAGTTTATAGTATTAATCGGGATTTTTTCTCAAATAATGCTTCTACATCCCTTAAGATTTTTTCCAACATTGCCAGAGTTATCTCACGTCGGATGCGAAATGCAAATGTCCGCATGGTATCCTCTGCTGCACAATACGAGTCGGGGAGAACTCGCAGAGAACATGACCTTCTTGGTGAGAGAGATGTCCCATTTGAATATTACTACGGCGTTCAAACTTTGCGCGCTCTTGAAAATTTCAATATTAGCGGTGTTACACTAAACTTTTATCCAGCGTTGATCGAGGCACTTGCTAAGGTTAAGCAGGCAGCTGCATTAGCTAATAATGAGTTAGGACTAATGGAGGATGATGTTACCAAAGCCATTGTTCAAGCTTGCGAGGAAATTTGTGACGGGAAATATCACTACCATTTTGTAGTGGATATGATTCAGGGAGGAGCAGGAACCTCTACCAATATGAATGCAAACGAGGTTATCGCTAACCGTGCGTTGGAAATACTGGGTCACGAAAAGGGCCAATACCAGTTTTGTCATCCCAATAATCACGTAAATCTTTCCCAATCGACAAACGACGCCTATCCAACTTCTGTTAAGATTGCACTCATCAGCAGTAATAAAAAGTTGGTGGAGGTTTTGAAACTTTTGATAGAATCATTTAGAAATAAGGCAACGGAATTTGCCCACATAATAAAAATGGGACGCACCCAGTTGCAGGATGCTGTTCCTATGACCCTGGGCCAAGGATTCGAGGCTTATGCAGTTACCCTATCTGAAGAAATTGAGCGTCTAGAACAAAATGTTAAGCTCTTTCTTGAGGTTAATATGGGCGCAACGGCAATAGGAACTGGCATAAATTCAGATCCCGACTACGCAGATATGGTAATTGCTCATCTCAGAACGGTTACTGGATTGCCAATTGTCAACTCACCAAACCTTGTGGAGGCGACTCAAGATACTGGGGCTTTTATAATGTATTCGGCTGCAGTTAAGAGATTGGCTGTGAAGTTGAGTAAAATTTGCAACGACCTTCGACTACTTTCGTCCGGACCAAGAACAGGTATAAATGAAATAAATTTGCCTCCCATGCAGCCTGGCTCTTCTATCATGCCTGGCAAAGTAAATCCTGTGATTCCAGAAGTAGTAAACCAAATTGCCTTTAAGGTAATTGGTAACGACCTAACGGTTACTCTTGCAGCAGAAGCTGGTCAGCTGGAACTCAATGTTATGGAGCCGGTGATAGTGCAAAGCATTTTTGAAAGCATCGAAATGCTTAAGAATGGGATGATGACCCTTAAGTATCGCTGCATTGATGGTATTACTGCTAACGAAGAGCGCTGCCGTGAGTTAGTTTACCACAGCATTGGACTGGTTACGGCACTTAACCCTTATCTGGGGTATGAAATTAGTACTATGTTGGCCAAAGAGGCACTTGCTTCTAACCGAAGCGTGTATGAGTTAGTTTTGGAAAAAAATCTGATGTCGAAGGAAGAGTTGGATAATGTTCTTGCTCCTGAAAATATGATTAAACCGCGCAAGATGACTCCAAAGAAATAAAGATAACCTAATAAACAAAAAATGGAGTGGCTTTTGCTACTCCATTTTTTTTAGTCCTCGTCGAGCGATTCTACAATTTTCTTTACCTCATCCTCGGTATGGCGCAGCTTTTCTTTGCATAACTTGATTAAAAAAGCCACGCGGTCAACGTAGGCAGACAGCTCATCCACGTCGAGCTCGTCACTTTCCATTTTTGCCATAATCACTTCAATCTCGGCAACGGCCTCCTTATAGGTAATGTTCTTTTTGGTCATAATGCCCTATTTATTTATTGGTAAAGTAAAGAAAAAAGTTGTTCCCTCACCTTGAGTGCTTGATACCCAAATTTCTCCACCTTGTTTTTCGATAAACTCCTTGCAAATAATTAGCCCAAGTCCGGTGCCCTCCTCTTCGTTGGTGCCCCTTGTAGTATAGTGAACATCTATCCTAAATAGTTTCTGTCTATCCTCTTCGCTCATTCCGATGCCTGAATCGGCTATGCTTACCTCAACCTGATCTGCTTTTTTTACTGTGGAAATGGCAACACGTCCGTTGGGTGGGGTAAATTTAATAGCGTTAGATATGAGGTTTCGGAGAACGGTATTTACCATTTCCCAATCGGCAAAAACTTGGTAACTTTCAATGGTTTCAACTTCAAGTGAAATACTCTTTGAAGCCGCATTCAGTTCCTGAAGGTTTATGTTTTGCGAGATGGCCTCGTTTATTGGGAAAGTGGTGGGGGTGAAAGGGATTTTTCCAGTTTGCGTTCTTGCCCACTGGAGAAGATTCTCCAACAGCTTATATAGCCTTTGTGAGGCGTCGTTGATTGTTTGGCCATAGGATACAACCTCCTGAGTTGACAAGCTTGCCGCATTTTCTTTAAGAAGTTCACTAAATCCCATAAGAGCATTAAACGGGTTCTTGAGGTCATGTGCAATTATGGAGAAGAACTTGTCTTTTGTTTGGTTCAGAGTGATGAGTTCTGACTCCGATTTTGCCAACTTTTCATTGGTGGAGTTCACCAAATCGAAGCGCTCTTGAAGCAGAACTGTCTTTTGCTTTTTTAGGCGATTAGCTCTCAGCAATACAAACCCAAACGCAATGAGAACAAGCGATATGCTCACTAAGAATATTCTAAGATACCTTTGTTGACGAAGTTCAGATTCTTGTAATAGAGCCTCTTTGCGCAAAATTTCAATTTCGTTCTCGATTTTCTGAATGTCCGATTTTTTTCGGTCAAGCTCCATGGTGAGCCTTGCATCCATTAACTCTTCAGAAGTCTTTGTTTTGGCAATACTATCCTGATATTGGGAAAAGGCAATGTAGTTGCTGAGAGCCTGCTTAAGGTCGTTATTCTTTAGGGAAAGGTTATACAGTGCAAAATAGGTGTTTTTTAGGTGTTCGAAATTTCGGGTAGCAATACCCAACACTAAGCTTGCCTTAAGTGCAGAATCAGCTTTACTGGTTAGATTTTGTGCAAGGTATATTTCACCAATCTTACGGTAGCACAACCCTTCTGCAAGTTTATTCCCCGTGACTTGGTTTATTTTTGATGCAATGTAGAAATTGGTCAACGCTTCATTACGCTTATTTTGAGCTAGATAAAAGTTGCCAAGGTTGTTTCTGACAATGGCAAGCCCCTTGTCATCACGGTTACTTTGATAAAGAATCAATGCTTTTGAAAAGTTGCTTTCGGCCTCACGATTGTTGCCTAGCATTTGGTAGGCCGTCGCAATGCTGTTGAGCGACCGAGCCTTCAATGTATTATCTTTTGCTTTTTCGCGGTAAGAGAGGGCCTTCTTATAGCTGTCTAAGGCTTCTTTATATCTTTTTACATCGAAGTATGCATTGCCTAGATGGGTGTATGCATCTCCAATTTCGATGGAGGATCCAGACTGCAATCGTTCTTCTAATGCCTGGGAAAAGTAGTTAAGGGCTTTTCCATTAAGACCAAGGTTACGGTATAATAATCCAATACTTGTTAGGCTACTGGCAATCTCTGCCTTGTTTTTCATTTGCTGCCTTAGCTCCAGTGCTGAGAGATAGCTTTCAAGTGCGTCGGCGTATTCAGTTCTTTGCAAAAAGATGTTTCCACGTAGGGTGTATGTTTTAGCTAACCCAAGAGTGTCAAAGTTCTTCTCTCTAATGGAGAGTGCTGAATCAAGAAGTATTTGAGCTTTATTGCCTTGCTGTTTCTCCTTGAAGCAGAGAGCTAGATTTTCAAATAGCACTGCCTTTATGTCCGGCTGACCAGCCTCAGTTGGAATGGTTGTTAATCCCATTCTATAGGCGGTAATGGCAGAGTCTTGTTGTCCAAACCTAAAATATATGCTCCCCTTTAGGTTAAGTGTAGTGGGTAACCATTGTGGTGCATGTTGTCTTGCCTCAGCAATAGCTTGTTCTATTGAGGTTATGGCATTGTTGAGTTGACCTAAATCTCTACTGCACAAGGCTTGATTAGCCAATCCACGAATGATGATATTGTGGTTGTTTTGGGTATTACCTATTGTAGTGGCTTGAGAAAAGGCAACCATTGCCTTGGTGAAGTTGGCCTCGCTCCAGTACTCGCCTCCAATTTGTAAAAGCACGTCGGCCTTCAGCGTGTCGTTTCCTGAAGACTTTGCTACCGAAAGAGCATCACCCAACTTGCTCATTGCTTTTTCACTTTCCCCTTGTTTTTGGAGGAAAACCCCATATTGCATCAGCGCAATTACCTGATAGGCTTTGTGTCCAATTTTTTTTGATTGTTTTATTGCTGTAGTATAGTCGTCAGTGGCCTCCTTGTTGTGTTCCAATTTGGCTTCCGATATCGCCCTCACAAGATGGAGCAATGTAGATGATTGGTCCGAATGAGTTGAGCTGGTTAACTTGAGGGTTGTGGTTTCAATTAGGGTGGCAGCCTTTTTTTGCGAAAAAGTTGAGTTTACATCTGTTATTCTGCCAAAAAGTGTTAGCAATGAATCACTTGTGCTTTTTTGCGCGCTAGCATTAAGTGATAGGCAAAGCATTAAGATTGCAAGACTTGAGATGAACGAGGATGGTAATCTTTTTTTCATTTGGTTTGGCGTCGAATATTGCTGTCAGTTTTTCTAAATGATCATTTACCTTCCTAGATGCTGGCTCCAATCTATGTCCAATCGCGAAATTGAATTCAAATACCTCATGATTCCATCGGCCTCAATCATAATGTTTTCCAGATAGGAGTTTTTGAAAGGTATTTCAATAGTTATTGCAAACATTGTGTAGGCAATGTAAGGTGTTCAATACGATCAGAATAAAATGATTTAAGATCATTAATCGTTGAAATATTGTCAATTTCTTAATATATGCAGGAGCCTTGAAAACAATAGATGCAGGGCTATGATATCTCTTTTTCTAATTTGGCTGGAAGCGTAAAAAAGAAGGTGGTTCCTTTTCCAACTTGACTCTCCACCCAAATTGTTCCCAAATTTTTGTTGATAAATTCTTTGCAAATGATAAGGCCAAGTCCGGTGCCTTTTTCGTTCCAGGTGCCATGCGTGCTGTTTGAAGATTCTAGGGAAAATAATTCAGGAATCTTATCCTTTTCGATACCGATGCCGTTGTCGGTAACAGCAACTTCAACTTGATTGTTGAGAACCTTAGTGGCAATCCATATTTTTCCTCCAGGTTGGGTGAATTTAATAGCATTACTCAACAGGTTTCTAAGAACTGTACCAACTAACGTTTTATCTGCATAAGCGTAGGTAGAATCTTGTGACAGCAACTGGGCTGATATTTTCTTTCTCTGGAGAAGGTTAGCCTGAATATCAATCTCTTCACGAATTAGATGGTCGATGAGGAAGTATTCAGGGGCGAATGGAATTTTGCCAGTTTGCGTGCGTGACCATTCCAGTAAGTTTTCTATCAACAGGAAGAGTTTCTCTGCTGAATCATAAAGTGCCTTGCTGTATTCTTTAACGTCAGCCAACTTTTCCTCTTCAGCACTGGTGGCAAGAATATCGCTAAAGCCCAAAAGGGCGTTGAATGGATTCTTTAAGTCGTGAGCAATTATGGAAAAGAATTTATCTTTAGTTGCATTTAGTTGTTTGAGGTTTGCTTCAGATTCCTGCAGACGTTGATTAGCTCTTTCCATTTCACCGTTGGCAGCGGAGAGTAGTTTGTTGTTCTTCTTTTTCATCCGAAGATTGCTGAAAAGGGCTATTCCTAACAAAAGGGCAAGAAGGAGAGATATTATTAACGCATGTTGGAAAATTGCCTGCCTGTCGAGGTCCAGATTTTTTATCTGGTTGTCTTTTTTCAGAATGTTTATTTCATTTTCTTTTGCCTCCAAGTCAAATTTGGCTTGAACCTCTAACAACTTTTCGTTAGACTTTCGGCTGTAGAGGCTATCTTTAAGAATAATTTCCTTGGATTGGTATTCAAAAGCCTGCTTGTAATTTCCCATTTTCGCCTTAAGCTTCGAAAGAATCTGATAGCTTTCTTCCTGTATGTCAGTGGCCTTGATTGCAATGGCACTGTTCAGGGCTTCAAATACGTATTTGTGGCTTAGGTTGAACTGTTTTTTTGCGAAAAATACATTGGCTAAATTGTTTTTGGTATTGGCGATGCTGTATGCATCGTTAATTTCTTGCGAAAGTTTCAACGACGCAAAATAATGAGTTTCTGCTTTATCAAGCTGGTCGATTCGGGCATAAAGATAGCCAAGGTTGTTCAATGAAGTTGCCTGACCGTTTATGTCTTTCATCTCTTTAGCAATTTCGAGCGACCGTGTGTAGTATTCTAATGCCTTAGAATTGTTGTGCTTGTCGTTGTATATTATACCAATGTTGTTCAGGGCAATAGAGACTCCATACTTATTGCCCATCTTTTGAAATGCTTCAAGTGCTCGCTGGTAATGTTCAAGAGCTAGGTCTAGGTTCTGCATCTGTTCGTGAATGTTACCTATACTGTTATGAATGTTACCCGAATATTGACTGAGGTTGTTGGCGTAGAGTATGTTTAAGGCAGATATGTAATATTCAAGTGCCTTGTTGGGTGTTCCCAAATCCGAATAAACTGTGCCGATGCTGCTAATATAATTTGCCTCTGAGCGATAGTTGCTAAGTTCTCCCTCAATTGATGCTGCCTTTCGATAATAATCAATAGCCTTGATATACTCCTTTTTGTCTAGAAAGAGCAGGGCCAAATTGTTGTAAATCGAAGCAACTTTGCCTTTCTGTCCTTTCGCACTTCGTATTGCAAGCGATTTTTGGTAGTAGCTGATGGCGCCGTTGGAGTCACCTGTAATTGACAGGATGTTAGCCATTGCGTTTTGAGCGTCACTTAAGAGTAGCTGATCGTCATTGTTTTGAGCGACGGTTGCAGATTCTTGTGCGTAGTATAGACTTGAATCGACATTGATATACCAGTAATACTTCGAAAGATTGATGAGTGCTTGAACTTTTATGCTTGGCGTTGTTGCATTGTTAAGTTGCAGCAAAAGACTGTCAGGAGGCTGGGCCTTTCCCGTCCCCGCAAAAGCAGCCACTACTATGGCAATAATGCAAATGTTTTTTATGACAGCCATGGAAAACCCAAATCTTGAACTGTTAAAAGTAAAAAAAATGCTGGATAATAGGAAAAATAAGCGGCGTTGTATTAATTGCTAAACCTATTTGTTGTTGGATTTCATTACTTTACTTGTAATGATTCCGTCGATAAAGGTTGTCTCCAGAATTTCGTCTGATTCAACTATGGCTACCGATTTTACCGCTTTCCCCTTGATTCGAGTTATGGAGAAGCCTTTCCGGAGGAGATTGTTCGGGTGCATGTTTGTGATGATAAGTGATCGGGTATGCAGTAGCTTATGCTCAGTAAGTATTGTTTGACCTAATTGATGAGTAAGTTCGTTTTTAATCCTGCATAACGACTTGTTTTTCTCCTCAAAAATGGTCACAGGAGCCCTTTTAGCAAACAGTTGGAACGCATTTACCCGCAGCGCTTCTTTGCGGAGTTTTTGATCAACGCTACTCTTAATTTCCATGGCAATGCGTTCAACCTTTCGCTGTTTTAGAACGATGAGATTCTGAATTTTCCTAAAATTTTGGACGTGCTGCCTAAGGTTATCGTTCGCGATTTCAAAAAAGGACTCAAGGTAGTCAGCAACCCAATTTCCAAACTGAGAGAATTTTTGGTCAGCTTCTACCATGGTGGATAGAATAAGCTCGGCTGCTGCTGTTGGTGTCTTAACAGATGTATGGGAAACCATGTCAGCAATGGAGATATCCTTGGTGTGTCCAATTCCGGTGATAACCGGCAAAGGCATTTGTGCAAGGTGTAGCGAAAGCCAGTAAGAGTCGAAGCAGGAGAGGTCGGCTTGCGCACCACCGCCTCTTATGAGAACAATAGCATCAAATTTATCTCTTTCCTCAAAAATATTTTCTAGTGCTTTCAGAATAGATGGTTCTGCATCTTTACCCTGCATAATGGCGCCGAAGAGCGAAGTTTTGATGTAAAAGCCATGTGCATTGGACAGTAACTGGTGCATAAAGTCTTGGTATCCGGCCGATTTCTCTGATGCAATAACAGCTAATCGTTGAGGTATTTCAGGGAAAGGCAGCTGCTTGTTCATGTCAAAAACCCCGTCATCGATAAGTTGCTGAATGGTTTGTTGCCGCTGCAACTCTAACTCCCCTATGGTGTAAGTTGGGTCTATGTCCATTACTTTAAGCGAAAGGCCATAAATTTCATGAAACTCAACGGTTGCCCGAATTAGAATTTTCATTCCCTCTGCCAGTGGCCGTCCGGTTGTCATTTCGAAATAGGGACGAAGCATTCGAAAAGTGGCTGCCCAAATGGTGGCTGAGGCCTTCGCTTTGATTGATGCGCTTCGGTCATCTTTCTGGATAAGTTCAAGGTAACAATGTCCTGATGCGCTAATTTTTATTTCGCTTATTTCAGCGATTACCCAAGCAGATTCCGGAAATCGTTCCTCCATTGCTTGCCGAATTTGCTGATTCAGCTCATAGAGTGATATGTGCTTGGGTTGGCTCATCTATTATTAATGTTTCACAAGTTTCTTTGTCCACCTACAATCCCCACACTCAACGTCCACGATGTATATACTAGTTGGTAAATCTTTGCTAACGGTTAGGATGGTTGGGATTCCTTGAGAAACGGAAATTGTTTGCGATAGAATTTCTTTTCCTTCAAGGGTATATAGGTTAACAATTGCAGTTGGACTTGTTGGATGGCTCAGGGTGATGTAAATTTCATCAAAAAATGGGTTGGGATGAATCTCAAGGTTTTGGCATTTATCCCCATCTTGGCTATTAAGCAGTAGTTTAAAGGCTACATCCATATTGGGAATGCCAAATCCAATGATATTGTTGGGTGCATTGTATTGGCTGCCGCTTCCTATGATTGCACTTCTTAACTCTTGGGCAGATGCAGAGGGAAATGCTTGCCACAAACAAGCTGATATTCCAGCAATTACAGGTGTGGCAAACGAGGTTCCACTTCCAACTCGGATGGTTCCATCGCCATCTACAACGGGAATGTTTGCTCCAAGAGCAGCAACTTCGGGCTTTACTCTTCCATCAGCAGATGGTCCATAGGAGGAGAAGCTCGCAGGTGATAAGCTGCTATTTACTGCTCCAACGGCCAGTATGCCATAGCTGTCGGCAGGAGCATCAAGGTGCTTCCATTCAAGGTTGCCTTCGTTACCTGCCGCATCTATAACGAGAATTCCCTTTGAAGCAGCCATGGAGCATGCCCGCGAAATAGGTGTTGTATTCCCATTTAAATCGCTGTAGGTATGATTTTGAGAAGCAACATCAAAGGTGGTATAGCCCAGCGAGCTAGTGATGACATCGGCACCTGCGCTATCGGCAAATTCAGCCGCCGCGGCCCACGTATACTCTTCAATAATTTGTTCACTCTGAACATTTTCGCTACGAAGCAATAGATAGCTGGCGAGGGGAGCCGTCCCAACAAAGGTGTTAGGATCGTTCGATGCCATTAATGAAAGCACATTTGTACCATGTTCACTTTCCTCAAATATATCTCCCCCAGAAGTCACGAAATCTTTGCTCGCCACAATTCTACCCCCAGTAAAGGATGGTTGTATTTCGACTGCTTGGTTAGCATGGAAAAATCCGGCATCTATTACAGCTATTATCATTCCATTGCCTTTAAAGCCGAGGCTGTGAAGGGAAATGCCATTTACCATATTGATGGCTTCAAAACCATATCCGTATTCGCTGGTTGACGCTTGCTCCGTGAATTGCTGGGATACTTTCGGCAAATAGCCAAAATCACTGGAGGAAGAGGCAACAGTGGAATCAAAAATGAGCCTTACTTGGGAAACCATGGAAAGTTGTTCTATTTTTTCTAATTGAATTGGCGATGCCTCTACCACTATACCGTTGAGCCATTTAAGTTGCTGCCTTATGGTTGATCCTGTTAGCTCAATGCTATCCAAATACTGTTTGCTTACTGGCAGGTCTTCTGTCGTAACGGCGATGTTCTGCTTTATCCTCCTTGCAATTGCCCGGTTGCTTAAAAATTCTTCCGGATGATTAACCGAGTAGTTGGTGCCAAACTTATCTGTAAAGCCAACCCAGTATAGGTTTTGGCTGAAAGCTCCACCTGCTAGTCCAAGACTGATGGCAATCAGAAGAATAAATGTGTAGATTTTCATTAATATCCCATTTGCTCCAATGTATTTTCTGGTGTAGGTTCTTCGAACCTACCGGCATTCTTTTCGAGGTCGAGAAGTTGCTTGGTTTGCTCAAGATCAAGGGAGTCCTTGTTTGTTGCAACACCGTTGAGGAATGTAACAACTTTTGTCACATTCCCATCTTGATTGTAAAAAGTCCAAGCGCCATCCTTGAGCCCATCTTTATATAAGCCAGTGGAGATTGGTTTTCCATTTGTGCCAAACATTTTCATTAATCCATTTAACTTGCCATCTTGGAATGTGCCAATGTATTTTTGCTTCCCATTTGGATAATAAACCGTCCAACTGCCGGTTGGAACACCATTAACAAATTCTTTTTCTTCCATCAGTGTTCCTGTTTTGTAGTATTTGGAAGTTTTACCGTTGGTTTTACCATTAGTGTAGTTTTCAACCATTACAAGAACAGAATCCTCGGAATAGTATTTCCAAATGCCATCTTTCTTTTCGCCAATGAATGCCCCTTGTGCTGCTATTTTTCCGTTTTTGTGAAAGTAGGAAGCGTGTGATGATCTTCCTTCCTTATCAAAAACAACCATCACTTTAGTCTCACCCGAATCATAAAACCTCGTAAGTGTGTCTATCGGGGTGTTGTTTTTGAATTTGGCAACGTATGCCTTGTTTCCGTTTTTATAGTATTTAATCCAGACCCCTTGTTTTCGACCCTGCGAATCCCACTTGTTGGTATTGGGATTTTCTACTTGTGCAAAAGTTAATGAATGGCATATTACTGTGGATACCAGCAGGAAGAGAAGTTTTTTCATGGTGTAAAATTCTGTTGTAGTTTTTACGAATTTAATAAAGGTATTACAAATAGCAAAAGGGTTCCTTTTTTGGGGAACCCTTTCGTCTGTTATTTATGGCAGAATTACTTTACTTCTTCAAAGTCAACGTCAGTCACCTCTTCGTTTCCTGCTTTTTGACCACCACCAGTGCTTTCACCAGCGTTTGCATCAGGTCCAGGTCCTTGTGATGATTGTTGGCTTGCCTTATAAAGATCTTCGCTAGCAGCTTGCCAAAGGGTATTCAACTCCTCTGAAGCCTTATCGAGCCTTTCAATGTTCTGGCTTTTGTGGGCCTCTTTAAGCTCGTTGAGTGCAGCCTCAATGGGTGCCTTCTTGTCAGCTGGCAGCTTGTCGCCAAATTCTTTCAGCTGCTTATCTGTTTGGAAAATTAAACTGTCGGCAGCGTTAAACTTGTCAACCGTTTCGCGAGCCTTCTTGTCGGACTCCTCGTTGGCTTTTGCTTCCTCTCTCATTTTCTTGATTTCGTCGTCGGTCAATCCAGAGGAGGCTTCAATTCTAATCTTCTGCTCCTTGCCAGTTCCCTTGTCCTTTGCAGTAACGTGGAGAATACCGTTTGCATCAATGTCGAAAATAACTTCAACTTGGGGAATACCACGCTGGGCAGGTGGGATACCGTCGAGATGGAACCTTCCAATAGTTTTGTTGTCCTTGGCCATTGGTCTTTCTCCCTGCAGCACGTGAATTTCCACTGTAGGCTGGTTGTCGGCCGCCGTGGTAAAGGTTTCCGATTTGCGAGTAGGTATGGTCGTGTTCGACTCTATCAACTTGGTGAAGACTCCTCCAAGGGTTTCAATACCAAGAGATAACGGTGTAACATCGAGTAGGAGAACATCCTTTACCTCACCGGTAAGAACGCCGCCCTGGATGGCAGCACCAACGGCAACCACCTCGTCAGGGTTTACACCCTTAGACGGAGCTTTGCCAAAGAATTGCTCTACAATCTGCTGAATAGCAGGAATTCGCGTTGATCCACCAACAAGAATAACTTCGCTGATTTCAGAAGTTGATAGCCCGGCATCGGAAAGAGCTTTCTTACATGGC
>DATKVT010000126.1 GCA_035529935.1 Williamwhitmania sp.
GATCTTATGAACGCAGGTTGCCTCTCGTGGTGCGTATAGGTGACATCCATACTCTTGTATTGGTAAGGGATCCATCGGGTCGTATGAATTGCTTTTCAAGCGAGTAGTTTTCAATTTGTCTGGTAAGGATTTTGTGGACGAGTTTGTTTTCAGTTTCAACATCAACTTCCTGTGTGATTTCCATCCAAGTTGATCCCTTTAATTGTATGGGGTCTCTTCCCAGTATTTCACAGAGTTTATTGTTGAATGTTAGCCATTCGCCACTAATTGAAATTTCTGCAAATCCAACTAAGTTTGACTCAAAGAAACTCCTAAATCGATTCTCCCGATCAGATAGCTGTTGTTCCGCTTTAACTCGTTGAGTGATATCGTGCGAGATAGCATAGCAAATTTTTCTGCCTTTAACCAAAAATGAGGAGAGGGCAGTTTCTGCATAAATTGTTTCACCATTCTTTTTTCGATGCAGCCGTATGGACTCGCGCGCAAAGCCTTCGTCGATGGCGTGGCGGATCTGGAGTGCAGTCTTCTCCTCCTCAGCCGTTAAGATGGTGTAAGATTTACCAATAATTTCATCTTTACTGTAGCCATATAAGTCAGTAAAGGATTCGTTCACCTCCGTTATTTCAAGCTTGTCGAGGTCGAACATAACTACTGAATCAATATTGGCTGAAAAAAGGAAGCGATATTTCTCTTCACTTTCGCGCAACTCGCGTTCCTTTTCAAGAAGGTCGGTCATATCCTGGATTATTCCTCTAACCCGTACGGTTACTCCATTCTGTTGAATGGGGAGAAACTTGAGTAAAACTGTTTTGTGGCGGCCAGATGTGGTCTTAAGGGATATTAACTCCTGAATACTTTTTCCGTGGTCTAGACTCTGGTTCAGTAGCGACTTAAATATGGATATGCGGTAGTCGCCCGGAACCATACGCAAATCCTCAATTTGTGTTATGTCTTTCTGCGAAGGGAGGTCTAGAATTCTATAGGTTTCTTCGGACCAGTGAATGGTGTTGGTATCTACTATATAATCCCAGCTGCCAATTCGTGCAAGTTGCTGGGTTTGCTTCAGAACTTCCTCTTTTTCTGTAAGCTGAGCCTCCATAGCTTCTCTAATTGAGAACTCTTGAGTTAACAGTTGGTTGGCATTTTCGAGTTCGCTTGTTCTCTCTTTTATTTTCAGCTCAATGGATCGGTAGCCTTCGTCCAACTTTTTGAAAGCCTGCTTGCGCTCATCGAGGGTAGTAGTTACTATTAGGATTGTGCTTGCAAGTACAAGTTGGAATTGCTGAATTGCTAGAAATCGTAAAATAGGGGAGGCAATATTGAAAGGAGGAGCATCTTTAATTCCGCTATAGGTTGATAGTAGCCAAAATGTGAAAATCCCTAAAAAAACTAGTTGTTTTGGGTAGCGCGACGATATCCAAAGCATTACCGGAATGGAAATGAAAATGAGCGAATTGTAGAATGCTGCCGAAGTCAAATTGTTTTTGAGAATGAGTTCAACAATGACAATGGTAAGCAGGTATCCTGAAAGTTCTAAGCGTTGAGTGAAAGATAATCGTATTGAGATCAACTCTTTAATGGTGAGGAGGATTGGCACAATAATAATTATGCTTATAAAGTTTCCAAACCACCATGTGGTTAATTCGAATGAGAAGTTGAGGACATTGGCATGTTCCGTGAAAGGGATATAAAATGTGCCTAAAATAGCTGAAACCAAGGTTCCTGCAAGGGCTGCTCCAAGAAAGCGGAACGTTCTAGATGTATTTGTTAGAATGGAATTATAGTCCCCCTTGCCCAGAATTTGAATAACAATGAAAACTTCTAAAACATTACCCACCCCAGAAATAATTGAAAATATGCTAAGCAGAATTGATGGTGTGATTTCTGACGACATGGCCATGCCGTAGCTGCTAGCAACTGCACCGAAAAAGATGCCTGGAAGAATCTTGTAGCCATACCGCATTAGGGCAAACATTGCAAAACCACTGGCGGGCCAGATGGGCGAAGCAATTCCTTGTACCTGGCCAAAAAACATAATTGGCAAAGCAAGTAGAAGGTAGATGAGCGCTACTAATAAATTTTTGGTAAGATCTTTTACCATAAGTTGACAAGTGAATCTTTACATTTAACAACATTTCAGACACTTTGTCAAATTTATTCCACCAATTGATGGATTGCTGTTACTAACGCATTAATCTCGGTGGTCTTCATTTCATGAAATAATAATCTTAATCCTTTATCCTTATAATCATCGATCTTAAATTTTTTATTGCACTATCAATAGACTTCTAAGCATTGACCTATATGATTCCTTTGGAATCAGTAGTCGTAACCACAATTATTCTGGTTAAATTTGGCATTCTATTGGCGACCATTCTCTCATTTTCACTTTCTTTGCATTTGCTGCATGCTTTGGTAACATAGCGAGGCAGCTTGGTGGCGAACTTCCATGTTAAGTGAAAGGAAATGCTTTGGATGTTTGAGGTTTTTAACTTTTCACAATTGTTGAGTAATTAAGCTACGAAATAGTGGAGTTCAAAATTGTATCCGACTTTATCCCAACTGGTGATCAACCAGAGGCCATTGAACAGCTAGTGGCGGGACTTCAGCAAGGAGAAAAGTTCCAAACCCTCTTGGGCGTTACGGGATCGGGAAAAACTTTTACTGTTGCCAACGTTGTTGCTCAAGTTAATCGGCCAATGCTGGTGTTGAGCCATAACAAAACGTTGGCTGCTCAGCTCTATGCTGAGTTCAAAGCCTTTTTCCCCAACAATGCGGTGGAGTATTTTGTGTCGTACTACGACTACTATCAACCGGAGGCATATCTGCCCGTTTCGGATACATACATTGAAAAGGATCTCTCAATTAATGAAGAAATTGAGAAACTTCGGCTTAGTGCCACCTCTTCCTTGCTTTCTGGTCGTCGCGATGTTATTGTAGTCTCCTCGGTCTCGTGCCTTTATGGCATTGGTAACCCTGAGGATTTTCATGCCAATACGGTTGAGGTGGTTGTTGGAAGCAGCATGGGGCGGAACAAGTTTTTGAGGTTACTTGTCGATGGCCTTTACTCTCGCAATGAGGTGGAATTTAAGAGGGGAACATTTCGGGTTAAGGGTGATACGGTTGATGTATACTTGGCTTACGGTGATTTGGCTTATCGCATTATCTTTTGGGGTGATGACATTGAGGCAATACAGTCCTTCGACCCCATTTCAGGGCAAACCATTGGCGATTTTGACAAGGTTTTAATTTACCCAGCAAATATATTTGTTACCACCAAGGAGCGCATGCATAAAGCAATTCGCCAAATTCAGGATGATATGGTTAAGCAGGTGGAGCATCTTCGGTCACTGGATAAGCCCTTTGAGGCGAAACGGTTGCAGCAACGAGTGGAATACGATCTAGAGATGATTAAGGAGTTGGGGTATTGCTCTGGTATAGAGAACTACTCGCGCTACTTCGATGGTCGGTTGCCCGGAACTCGTCCATTTTGCCTGCTCGACTACTTTCCGGCTGACTTTTTGATGGTTATTGACGAAAGCCACGTTACCCTACCTCAGGTAAGGGCGATGTATGGTGGCGATCGTTCCCGAAAGGAAAACTTAGTGGAATATGGTTTTCGCTTACCTGCCGCGCTGGACAATCGTCCATTGAAATTCGACGAATTTGAAGCCGTTGTTGGCCAAACTATATTTGTAAGCGCCACTCCTGCCGACTATGAGTTGGCCCGATGCAATGGCGTTGTTGTAGAGCAGGTTATTCGACCAACTGGGTTGCTAGATCCTGTTATTGAAGTTAGGCCAAGCCTTAACCAGATTGATAACCTCGTTGAAGAAATTCACAAGGTGGTGGGCCTTAATGAAAGAGTGCTGGTTACAACACTTACCAAGCGGATGGCAGAGGAGTTGACCAAGTACCTTGCCAAGCTAGATATTCGCTGCGCCTATATTCACTCCGATGTCGATACTCTTGATCGGGTAGAGATAATGGAAAATTTGCGAAAGGGTGTTTTTGATGTGCTGGTTGGCGTTAACTTGCTTCGAGAGGGGCTCGATTTACCGGAGGTTTCGCTGGTTGCAATTCTTGATGCCGACAAGGAGGGGTTTCTACGATCGGCTCGGTCGCTTACGCAAACGGCAGGGCGCGCAGCCCGTAACATTAACGGCAAGGTAATTATGTATGCCGACAAGGTGACTAATTCTATGCAACTGACCATTGATGGAACCAATAAGCGCAGGGAGAAACAGCTGGATTACAATGAAAGGATGGGCATTACACCACAGCAAATTGTGAAGGGAATCGGGACAACGTTTGTCGGCATGAAGCCATCAGGACTCAAGGGCAAGGCCTATGTTGAGCCGGAGAAAATAAGCGTGGCCGCTGATCCCGTTATTGCTTTTATGAAGCCTGACCAGCTGCAAAAAACCATCGAAAAAGTTCGGATAAACATGGAGGCAGCCGCAAAGGAGTTGAATTTTATTGAAGCTGCCCGTTTTCGTGATGAGATGTACGACCTCCAAAAACTTCTTTCAACTCGCAAGGACAAATAGATAATTTCGCTTCAAATGAATGCTTTTCTACTTGTTCTCTTCTATTTTATTGCTCCCATCATTATCCTGAACTTATGTCACCGCATCCCATTTCTAAATAAGCTGGGTGCAGTTATTGTGGCATACATAGTTGGTCTACTGGCTGGAGTTTTTTGGGTAGGGCCAACCGGGTTAGTGAACGTCGCTAGCACTGTTAGCTCTGTTACCGTGCCGCTGGCTTTACCACTATTGCTTTTTTCTGCACAGCTAGGACAATTAAAAGGGCTTGCATTCAAAGGTGCAGTCGCCTTAATCACCGGTATTGCTGCTGTATTAATTGCCGTGATTCTTGGTTTCTTTTTATTGCGTTCAGGAGGAATGCCAGACCTATGGAAAGTTGCTGGATTGCTGGTTGGTGTATATACCGGAGGAACGCCAAACCTTGCATCACTAAAGCTTATGCTCAACGTTGACCCCAATGTTTACATTCTTGCCCACTCCTATGATTTGGTTGTATCGGCTGTTTACCTTGCTTTTTTAATGACATTTGGGCAACGCATATTTCGACGGTTTCTTGTTCCATTTCAGGTTGGAGCCAATGGTCGAGAGACGGAGGATGCCATTGGAAGCGATCCTTATTGGGGAATTTTCCGGCGCGAGAATATCTACCCGCTACTTCGGGTGTTTGTAGTAGCATTGCTCATTTTGTCCGTGGGTGTTGGCATTTCGTTTCTTTTTCCCGATCGGCAGCAAGTAGTGGCGGTTATTTTAATCATTACAACGTTGGGGGTGTTGGGATCCTTTGTTCCTCGTTTGTCAACAACTCCTTATACCTTTGAGCTGGGCATGTATTTTATACTCGTTTTCAGCGTGGCAGTAGCATCCATGGCAAGCCTTTCTGCACTTAAGGGAATAACGCCTCACCTTTTTATATATATGACCTTGGTTGTCTTTGGGTCGCTACTGCTACATTTTCTTCTAGCCAAAATCTTTAAGGTTGATGCCGATACGCTCATGGTAGTTTCAACCGCCTTAGTCTGTTCTCCTCCTTTTGTACCCATGATGGCCACAGCCATTAATAATAAGCGGGTAATGTTAGTGGGGATTGTTGCCGGTCTGGTTGGCTACGCCGTTGGTAATTATCTTGGCTACTTCACCGCAATAACGCTTTCCTCGTTTTAGAAAGTTTTTTTAAAAGAGGAAGTTCAGGGCAATGTAGAGTCCTTGATCCCCATCCTTTTTGGATACTGCCTTGCCGTAATCGATGGCCAAAATGAAGTTTTCGTTGAGGGCTATGTGAAGCCCACCTCCATATGATGCATGTAGGCGTTCGCTAACATCAGGGAAGTAGTCCCCGGGCTTGAAGGTTGGGTCTTCTGCCTGTGCAATGGCAATGGCTTTATCCTTATCAAACTTAACCTTTTGAACCACTCTACCCATATCGGTAAAGGCTGAAAGTGCTAAGTAAAGGTTCTGTTTCCATACTACGGTATTTAGAAACTTCCACCGCAACTCGAAATTCCCATAGGCCACGCCATCGCCAACCACCCGGTTGCGAAGAATGCCGCGCAGGGTTTGTGAACCTCCAAGCCCCTCAGATGTTGCCCTCCTTAGGTAAAGCGTGGCAAGGTTGGGTTTTAGGTAAAATGGAATGCTGCCAGCCAGCTTCAGCTGCGCCGCCAATCGGTAGGCGAAGGTTAACTTTCCTTTGATAATTGGGATGTATTGTCGATGAACTAGCGAGATGTTGAGGTGTTCGTAGTGGTCATTCCCAAGTAGGGGTTGGGCAATGCTCAGAATTGCTTCGCTCCACATTCCGGTGCTTGGGTTGGCCTCGTTGTCACGCGAATCGAATACGGTACCCAACCTGATGTAGGAGTTGAATCCACCATTCTTCTCGTTGGGGCCTATGATGCCCCAATCCACATATTTGTCATAAAGTCCGGGAACATTGGGTAGCTTATTTGCTTCGCTCTTGCCTTTGTTCAACTCGTCGACATTAACTGGTCCGGTTTTGAAATTGTAGAGTGAAATGCCTGCAGCCCAAAGCCACCTCTTGCCGCTTAACTTTCCTTGAAAATCAGAGGAGAAGCGTTCAATTTTGCGATCATACTTGTAGAATACTCGTGTTTTGTAATCAAGATTCCCCGCTGCATCATTGGTCCAAGCCTGATTGTAAGCAGCCTCGTATCCATTAAAACCATAAAAATCCGCAGCTTTATCGGTGAGGTAGCTCATGTCGGCGGTGACCCGAACCCCTGGTATTAAATATTTTGAATCGTAAAAAAGTCGATTGATACCGCTACCCTTGGTGTAGCGTGAAACTTCGGCATAAATGCTTTGCCTGTATACGGGGTAGGTGGTGCCATCGCCATAATAATAGAAGTTTACCAAACCTCCGTATTCCAGCCCAAGGTCGGAATCGTAAGCAATTACTGGTAGCGCACCAAAGGTCCATCCAGTTTTTATGCGTCCAACGGTAGAGTCGGCCACCTGTGCTTCAGTATTCCATGAAATTGCCAGTAGGGCAATGAGCATAAGTAATTTAGATGTTTTTTGCATCTTTTTTTTGTCTAAAATAACAATTTTATATTGAAATATATCGGTATTTCTCAATGGCAGAGGCAATAAGAAATGGTCTACATCCTATGCCTTTTTTAATTTAGTATCTTTTTCTGTAAATTATTCTTTGGGACAGCCTGTATTCATTATAAGCGATTACCTTATTTTATTCAGAATAGATAGGAAAGAACTGAAACTAGAATAAGAAGCTCATGGTGCTGTATATTCCTTGTAGCCCGTCCTGCGGTGAGGTGGCTCGTCCATAGTCCATGCCAAAAATAAAATTTTCGTTTAGGGCAATATGTAATCCGCAACCGTATGAAACATGGAGATGATCATTGGTATCTGCAAAAAAGTTACTTGCCTTAAAGGTTGGATCTTGCTGAGTTGCAATTCGAATGGCATTTTCTCTATCGAAAACTACCTTTTGAATAACCTGACCCATATCGGTGAATGCTGATAGAGCAATGTAGACGTTTTGACGCCAGATAATGGTTCTTATTGCTTTCCAGCGAAGTTCGAAGTTTCCATAGGCAACGCCATCCCCAACGATGCGGTTTCGTAGAATTCCTCTAAGTGTTTGAGCGCCACCCAAACCTTCAAAGGATGGTTTGCGCAAGTATAGTGTGGCAAGGTTAGGTTTTAGGTAAAAGGGGATGTGTCCCATCAACTTGGTTTGGAGGGCTAGGCGGTAGGCAAAGGTTAACATGTTCCTTATGAGAGTAAAGTACTGCTCATGGGTAATCGATAAGTTGACGTGCTCATACTGTTCATTGCCGAATTCTGGAAGCGCTATGTTTAAAATAAATTTACTGCAAATGCCATGCTGAGGGTTTGCCTCGTTGTCGCGGGTATCGTAAATGGCCCCAATTCTCGCATAGGTATTGAACCCACCATGTTTTTCATCGCCTTTAATAATTCCCCATTCAACATATCGATCATAAAGAGTTGGTATGGGGGGCTGATGGCTAGAACCATTACTGTTCTCGTTTAAATGATGCAGATTAACAGGGCCGGTAGTGAAGTTGAAAAGGGATATCCCCGCTGCCCATCGGAAAACTCGTCCAACTATGTCGCCTTGAATGTCTGTGGAGAAATATGAGATTTTCCGGCAATATTCATAAAATGCACTTGTTTTATAGTCAGGATTTCCGGTAGCATTGGTCGTCCAATTACGCTTGTATATTGCCTCATCACCATTGAATCCAAAAAAATCGGTGGCTCTGTTTACACTGTAACTCATGTCGGAGGTAAGTCTTATACCTGGCAAAAGGTTAGGCGAGTCGAAAAAAAGTCGCTTTATATCGTTACCCTTAGTGTAGTGTGAGACTTCCGCATAAAGACTATGGTGGTAGTTTGGATAGGTTTTGCCATCACCGTAGTAATAGAAGTTGACTAGCCCACCATATTCAACTCCAAGGTCGGAATCGTAGGCAATTATAGGAAGGGCACCTAATGTCCATCCAGTTTTTACCCGGTTGTAAGTTGAATCTGCTTGCTGAGCTTTAGTCGGTTGTGAAAGAGTTGCTGCAGCAATAGTCCATAGAATGTAAAGTAGCGGTTGCCTAAATGGTTTAACTCTTGGCCTAAGTTTACTTCTTTGACATGAAACGTATTTAGGCATACATTCTTGGATCAATTTCGCGGCTAAAGGTATATTATCTTTTTAAAGAAATAGCCTCCAACTTGCTTGCCAACAGGCTGAATTAGCACCATTGGAAGCCATGAAGATTGTATTGTTCAATGGCTGTGGCCAATCTTAGAAAAAGGCGGGAGATGAATATTGATAAATATCATCTATGAAATCATCCAATTTCTATTTTTGAATTCAGCGTGTGTCACCAGTTGACGCAACATTGATAACAATATTGAAGATAATATCAGTTGGCAGATTTCAACTTTTGCAATGGAGTGGCTAAAAGTTGAGTTGTCTTGCTCCATACCCGTTACACCCTATTTATTTCTGATAAGCTTTTTTGTAGTTTGACCTTGAGGAATATGTTATTCTAATCTACTCTTTGCCATTGGTTTTCAAGTTAAATACCACCCCTCAATGGATGGTCCCAATGTTAACTATTCTTGCTGCATTGCAAAAACCTTGTGGATTGTTGGTATTAGTAAAATGAAGCCTAAAGCGATTAGCATTGAAAGAAGAGGCACAAACCAGCGTAGCCAGTTATTATAGGGAATTCGAGCAATGGATGGCTCTCAAACCATTACCCCAAATGTTGGGGAGGCTAGGTTAGTAAAACCGCCTCCAATTTGGTAGGTTGTAAAGGTCGTTTGGCGTGAAATACTAAAAAGATCTGAGAGGAGAATTGAGACATTAACGGAGCGGTGAGTGCTGTGTTGGTTTAACCTGATACAATTGCTAAGTCCAGAAGGTTTTTGATAAAAATTATTCCATGAACATCCTACTCAAAAACTACACTTAAACTTGAACTTTCGCACTTCAATTACTCTCATGGAGCGCCTTCCCTAATCATTTCCGCAAACGGTTGCTATATAGCATCAATTGATAACGATGAATTAGCTATTTTCGTCACCAATAAGAAATACGTAATGTTATGAGGTTGTTGATTTTTAACATTAAGAAATTGGTGCAAGTTGAGGAGCAGCCTCGTATGCTTGTTGCCGGAAAGGATATGGCCATTTTGCCATCCATCGATAATGCCTTTTTGCTACTCAATGGTGAGCATATTGAAGACTTTGGGCCAATGGCCAAGCTGGATAAGCTAAGGAGCGAAGGTTTACAAATTGAAAAGGGTATCGACGCTACCGGCAGATTGGTGTTGCCTTCCTTTTGTGATTCTCATACGCACTTGGTGTATGCAGGAAGCCGCGAGATTGAGTATGTTGATAAAATACGTGGATTATCCTATGAGGAGATTGCTAAGCGGGGAGGGGGCATTCTGAATTCGGCAGCTCTGTTGCACAATACGGGAGAGGAGGAACTTTACATGGACGCCATGGAGCGCATTAGTGAAATTATCAGTTTGGGCACAGGTGCGGTGGAGATAAAGAGTGGCTATGGCCTTTCGGTAGAGGACGAGGTGAAGATGTTGAGGGTCATCCAGCGAATAAGAGAGACTTCTCCCATATTGGTAAAATCCACTTTTCTTGGTGCGCATGCAGTGCCGGCGGAGTATAAAGGACGGCAAACAGAATATGTCGATCTTATTATCAACGAGATGCTACCTCTTATTGCATCCGAAGAGTTGGCCGACTTTGTGGATGTGTTCTGTGATCAAGGTTTTTTTACCGTTGAAGAAACAGAACGCATTCTAATGGCTGCTATGAAGCATGGACTTCGAGGGAAAATTCATGCCAACGAGCTCGCCAATTCTGGCGGTATTCAGGTTGGTGTAAAGTATGGAGCTCTCTCGGTCGATCACCTTGAGTTTACTGGTGACAAGGAGATTGCCGCTCTGCTCGGCTCGGAAACCATGCCAACATTACTTCCCGGTGCAGCCTTCTTCTTGGGCATGAAATACCCTCCTGCCCGTAAAATGATTGACGCTGGATTGCCAGTTGCCTTGGCCTCCGATTATAATCCGGGATCGTCACCATCTGGAGACATGAAGTTTGTGATGTCGCTGGGGTGCATCAAAATGCGAATGACACCCGAGGAGGTTGTAAATGCAACTACGCTCAACTCAGCATACGCTATGGACCTTAGCGATGTTGTGGGAAGTATTGCACGAGGAAAAATTGCCAATTTCTTTATTACTAAGCCTATTCCTACGTTAGAATTTTTGCCATACGCCTACACTTCAAGGCTTGTGGATAAGGTTTTCCTTCGGGGCAAACAGATAGAAAAACAGTAAAACCTACACCTTATGAAAAGAATAGTTGGAATTCTGATTGCCATTTCACTGGCTGGATGTGCTGAGTTGAGTCAGCTGCCTTTATCACAATTGCCTAACGTTACAAGTAAGCCTGCTGCGCTAACCAACGACGAAATCATCCAAGGGTTGAAGGATGCACTGCGAGTTGGAGCTGAGCATTCGTCCGACATCGCTTCAAGGGTTGATGGCTTTTATAAGAACCCTCAGCTGTTTATTCCATTTCCGGATGATGCCATTAAGGTGAAGAATACGTTGGAGAAAATTGGAATGACCAAGCAGGTGAATGACTTTGTGCTTTCGCTCAACAGGGCTGCTGAGGTGGCGGCTAAGAGTGCTGCTCCTATATTTATTCAGGCCATACAAAACATGACCATACAGGATGCCCTTGGTATTCTAAAGGGGGGAGATAATGCAGCAACATCCTATCTGCGCGATAAAACTTACGACCAACTGAAGCTGAAGTTTAAGCCAATTGTTGCGCAGTCTATTAATAAGGTAGAGGTGACGAAGTATTGGAGTCCACTTGTATCGGCATACAATAAAACGACCTTTCTTTCTGGAAACGAGCATGTTAATCCTAACTTGGAGGAGTACATTACGGAAAGGGCTATAGATGGGCTATTCAAACTCATTGCCAAGGAGGAGCAATCAATTCGGAAAGACCCAGCCGCCAGAGTGACGGACATTTTGAAAAAAGTTTTTGCAAACCAATAACAATAAACGTACATGGAAAGGAAGTTGATTGAGTGCGTTCCTAACTTTTCAGAGGGGCGTGATATGACCATCATTAAGCAGATTACTAATGAAATAGAGGCGGTGGAGGGTGTTAAGCTCATTGACGTTGACCCTGGGCAAGCCACCAACCGCACAGTGGTAACCTTTGTTGGTACACCCGATGAGGTTGTTGAGGCTGCATTTCGAGCAGTAAAAAAAGCCGCTGAACTCATCGATATGACCAAGCATAAGGGAGCTCACCCTCGGTTTGGTGCCACGGATGTGTGCCCATTGGTCCCCGTAGCTAACATAACTATGGACGAAACAGTGGAGTATGCGCACAAGTTAGCCAAGCGTATCGGGGAAGAGCTCCAGTTTCCGGTGTATTGCTACGAGAATGCAGCCTTTATGGAGAAACGAATGAACCTAGCCTACTGCCGTTCAGGGGAGTATGAGGGATTGGCCGAAAAGTTAGCAAAGCCTGAGTGGAAGCCCGATTTTGGTCCATCTAAATTTGTTGCTAAAACGGGTGCCATTGCTGTTGGTGCACGTAACTTCCTCATTGCCGTAAACTTCAACCTCAATACCACCTCCACTCGGCGTGCCAACGCCATTGCTTTTGATGTAAGGGAAAAGGGTCGACCTGTAAGAGAGGGAAATCCTTTTACTGGTAAAATTAAGCTTAACGACCAAGGGCAGGAGGTTTGGATTCCCGGCACTTTGGCAGGGACAAAGGCCATTGGCTGGTTTATTGATGAATACGGGATTGCTCAGGTTTCAATGAACATTACCAATATCGCCACAACTCCCTTGCACTTGGCCTTTGAGGAGGTCTCCCGCAAAGCTGCAGACCGCGGAATCAGGGTTACTGGAACCGAAATAGTTGGCGTAGTGCCGTTGAGTGCCCTTGTGGATGCCGGAAAATATTTTTTAAAGAAGCAGCATCGCTCCACCGGGATTTCCAATGAGGAGATTATAAAGATTGCTATTAAATCCATGGGGTTGGATGAGCTTTATCCATTCGATTCGAAAAAGAAGGTGATAGAGTACCTTATAATAGAGGGTTCCAAAAAGAAGTTGGTTGACATGGACCTTGTGGCCTTTGCCAACGAAACGGCATCGGAGTCTCCAGCGCCTGGTGGCGGATCCATAGCTGCCTATATGGGGGCGATGGGTGCTGCTTTGGGAACAATGGTGGCCAACCTCTCCTCGCACAAGGTAGGTTGGGATGAGCGGTGGGAAGAATTTTCTGACTGGGCCGATAAAGGGAAATACTATATGGATCAGCTGCTTAGCTTAGTAGATGAGGATACTGTTGCCTTTAACCGCATTATGGATGCGCTTTCCTTACCCAAGAAAACGGAGGATGAAAAGTTGGCTCGTAAGCAAGCAATCCAAAATGCTACTCGCTATGCTATTGATGTGCCATTCAAGGTAATGCAGCTTTGCTACGGGTCAATGGAAGTTATGAAGGCTATGGCCGAATTTGGCAATCCAAACTCCGTTACCGATGCTGGTGTTGGAGCAATTGCTGCCCGATCTGGCGTTTATGGTGCTTTTTTGAACGTTAAAATCAACTCTGCAAGCCTTAATGACAAGGAATTTGTGGCAAAAGTGGTAGCCGATGGTCAAATTATTTTGGAAAAATCGCAGGCCTTAGAATCCATAATATTGGATATTGTGAACAAAAAAATTACGATTTAAATATTTGATAAACAATGGTATGGAAAAAGGATGTTGGCACTTATACCCTCAGGTAACAATTTGATAATGCTGCGAAAACATTGCTTCAGCTAAAAAAAATTAACAAAAAATTGTTACTGTGTTCTCATTTTGCTAAATTGGTGCTGTTAAAAATTGCCTTATTATAAACCTAAAACTTAATCTATGAAACGATTATCAGCTCTTCTTGTCCTGCTGATGCTTGTGGTTTCGTTTGCCCAAGCTCAGTCACGGCAGGTTACAGGAACGGTTACCAGTTCGGATGATGGATCGCCTTTAATTGGTGTGTCTATTCAGGTAAAAGGTACTGTTACCGGTGGTACTACCGATTTAGATGGTAAATACAGCCTGAATGTTCCGGCAAACGGCACTTTGGTGTTTAGTTTTGTTGGATACAAGCCTCAAGAGGTACAGGTTGGAGAACGTTCAATTGTAAATGTTATTCTTGAATCTTCAGCTACCAAGATGGAGGAAGTTGTTGTTACAGCTATTGGTATCAAGCGTTCTGAGAAATCACTCGGATATGCCGCTACTAGCGTTGGCAGCGATGATCTTTCCAAAGCACGTGATGCCAGTTTGATGGGATCACTTCAAGGAAAGGTTGCTGGAGTTACTATTTCATCTGGTGGTGGAACCCCTGGTGCTTCAACAAAGGTTATTCTTCGTGGCTATTCCTCAATAACTGGAAATAATAGCCCACTGTACATTGTTGACGGTTCTCCAATCAATAACTCTCAGGCTGATAGGAATGGAGCAGACTTTGGTAATGGTGCAAACGTGGTTAACCCGGATGATGTAGCTTCTGTTACGATTCTTAAGGGTGCTTCTGCAACTGCTCTCTATGGATCTCGCGCTGCAAATGGGGTAATCATGATTACCACAAAAAGCGGTAAGAGTAACAAGGGTAAGAAAATTACCGTTGAATATTCTGGCAATGCAACATTCTCTACCCTTCTTAAGCTGCCTCAGATGCAGAATGAGTATGGTCAGGGTTGGGGCGGTGTATTCCAGTTTCAAGAAAATGGTTCTTGGGGTCCTAAATTTGATGGTAAAATTCGCCCATGGGGTGCTATTTACAACCATAGCCAGCAGATTAAACCATTTGTAGCTGAGCCTAACAATATTAAGGATTTTTATGACGTAGGAACTTCCTATACCCATTCTATTGGTTTGAGTGGTGGTAATGATGATTCTAATTTCTACCTGTCCTTTTCGAATACTTCTACGGATGGTATTATTCCTGGCAATGCGGATACTTATGTAAGGAATAACGTTTCAGTAAAAGGGAGCACTAAAGCAAATAAGTTTACCATTGGTGGAAGTGTGAACTATGCTAAAACGCAGGGTAAAGTTCTATCAGATGGATATGGTGGAACAAGTGCTGCTTCAAACTTATATTCGGAGATTCTTCAGATACCTCGCGATATGAGTATTGTTGACTTTAAGGATTTGAATAATCCTTTTAATCAAGAAAACTGGTATTTTACCAACTATGCCTTTAATCCATACTATGCAATCTCTGCAAATGGAAATAAACGAAATGAGGATAGGGTATTTGGTAATGTATCCTTAGATTACCAGTTCCTTCCTGAATTAAAGGGAACTGTTAGAATAGGTACTGACGTTGCAAATTCTCAGGAAAAGTCATGGGAGGCTGTTTTAAACTACGATCCCAATTCTTGGGCAAATGTCAATCCTGAGGGCACAAAGAAGGCACCAAACCCTGGTTACTATTC
Source organism: Williamwhitmania sp. (assembly GCA_035529935.1). NCBI lineage: Bacteria > Pseudomonadati > Bacteroidota > Bacteroidia > Bacteroidales > Williamwhitmaniaceae > Williamwhitmania > Williamwhitmania sp. The sequence goes on from DATKVT010000126.1 coordinate 15,112, forward strand.
TGAGGATTTCCTTTTTAGAAGGGAACTTAATATTGATTACCTATTAACTTACCAAAAGGATATCACTCCATCAATAAATATCAATGTTCTTGGTGGGTATAATATTAACCAAAGGAACCTCAAGGAATTGTATAACGTTGCTAATTCGTTGGATATACCTGGATTCTACAATATTGCAAACACTGCAGATCCTGTGACTGCAACTACGACTGAATCTATTCGTAGAATTTATGGGATTTTTGGTCAGGTAGACTTCGCTTATAAGAATTGGTGGTTTGTAACTGCAACAGCTAGAAACGACTACTCTTCTACATTGCCTAAAAACAATAGTTCGTTTTTTTACCCTGGTGTAAATACTGCAATTGTTCTCTCTGATGCAATTCCTGCCATTCAGCCATATATTCCTTTTGCAAAGGTAAGGCTTAGCTGGGGTCGAACAGGTAATGATGCTGATCCATACCGGGTTAATTCAGTATTTGAACAGGCAAGTATATACAATCCTTATGGCTACATCAATATGCCAATTGGTGGTCTTAATGGTTACTTAGCAAGCAATACAATTGGTAACCCTAAATTGAAGCCTGAAATCTCAACAGAAAAGGAAATTGGTGTTGATTTTAGATTCCTTAAAAATAGAATTGGTATCGATTTTACTTACTATGATAAGAGTACTACCGACCAGATTTTAGATGTTCCAACGGCTTCTTCTACTGGATATCAATATCAGACTAAGAATTTTGGTGAAGTTCAAAACAAGGGTATTGAGCTTATGCTAAACTTGGTTCCGATAAAGACTACAAATTTTGAGTGGAATGCATCTGTTAGCTATAGCCGCAACAGAAATAAGGTAATTTCTTTGGCGCCTGGTCTGGACGAAGTTCTTTTGCGCTCTATCTATAGCATCGATTTTGTTGCTGTAGCAGGTCAACCTCTTGGCGTTTTCAAAGGTTACGTTAATGAATTAGACCCTCAAGGTCATATAGTAGTTGATGCAAACGGTTATCCTAGGGCAAGTACCACCAAGGGTGTTCTTGGAAATGCGGAATCTAAATACACCATGGGTATCACCAATACCTTTACGTATAAAGATTTCACATTGGGCTTTACCTTCGATATTAGAGAAGGGGGCTTAATGTATTCAGGAACCGCTGACTTACAGTATTTCGTTGGTAATGCACCTCAGACCACCTACAATGATCGTCAACCATGGATGGTACCTAATTCGGTATATGGAGTGCAGGCTGGTGATGGAACTTGGACTTACAGTGAAAACACCCACCCAATTAACTATTCCAATGTTACCGACTACTACTATGCTACCAATAATAAAATGGCCGATAATATGCGCTTGATTCCTCGTTCTTACGTTAAGTTGAGGGAGGCAAATCTAACCTATACGGTGCCTAAAAAGTATTTGGGCAAGCTGCCATTAGGAAATTTGCAAGTTTCGGTGTATGGTAAGAATTTACTTGTATGGACTCCTGTTGGTAATAATTTTGTTGACCCTGAGGTTACCTCTTTCGGCAATGACTTAACTGGAGATCTTGGTGAATTCCGTACAAATCCAACACTTAGGTCATTTGGATTTAGCGTTAAAGCTACCTTTTAACCATTAAACTGTGATTCTTATGAAAAATTTAGTAAAATATTTTGCTTTTCTTCTCATTCTTGCTCTTTTTGCGAGTTGTGGAAAGGATTGGTTGGATGTTAATACTGATCCAAACAATGCAGCATCAGCCAGTGCTGAAAATATACTCCCTGCTGCCGAGTTGAATTCTGGCATAGCTATTGGAGGATACTACAATCTTTTAGGCCAAATTTGGAGCCAATACTATACTCAGAATTCGGGTTCGAACCAGTATAAGTATATTGATGCTTTAGGTCTAACAGCGAACAATTTTCAATTTCAGTATGGGCAACTGTATGCATCCTTACTTAATCTGAAGACTGTTGAGTCAGAGGCTGCGAAACAAGATAACTGGGCGTATTTTTTGATGGCTACCGTTGTTGAATGTTACGATTGGCAGGTTCTTGCTGACTTGTACGATGAAATTCCATTCAACGAAGCATTGCAGGGGGTAGCTAATCAGGCCCCACATTTTGACCCTGCTCAGCTAGTGTATGACTCCTTGATTACTAGGTTGGATTATGCTCTTGCTCAACCATTGAATGTTCTTACGGATGTTCAGAAAACAAAGGATTACTTCTTTGCCGCTGATATGGCACAGTGGGTTCGGTTTGCCAATACACTGAAGTTAAAAATCTACATGCGTCAGATGTACATTAGACCCACTGTAGCCCAAGCGGGTATTCAGCAGCTTTATGCTGATGGAGCAAACTTCTTAACTTCTGATGCTAAGTTGGATATGTTTGAAAATGCCAAAGGTAAGGATAACCCACTTTATGAATTTGATCAGCGATTAAATACTACAACCAATTTGGCCATCAGCGCTACCATTTATAAGTATTTTCTATCTAATGCTGATCCTCGTCTAGCTAAATTGATTAATTCTGGTGGTGTAAATCCTCTTCCTCAGGGTGGTAATCAAATTCCGACAACCCTTATTGATAAGGTTATTACTGCAAAGTTAAATGTTACTGATCCGGTTTACTTTATTTCTGCAGCAGAATCTTATTTCTTGCAGGCAGAGGCAGTTGCAATGGGTTGGGGAACAGGTGACGATCAGGCTTTGTATAACTCAGGCGTTTTGGCTGCATTTAGTCGCTTTGGTTTAGATGGTTCTTCGTTTATTGCTCCAGGCGGTGCCTATGTGTATCATCCTGCTGGTAATTTTGAACAGAAACAGCATGATATTATCATGGCAAAGTGGGCTTCAATGGCTCGGGCTCAAGGTCTTGAATCCTATCTCGAAACCAATAGAACTCACTATCCTATAAAATCTTCTTTAAACAGTAATAATTGGAATACTAATAACTTTGATCCAACCAATACTGATTATGTAAGTTGGACAGGTGGAGAGAGATTGTATCCTTTGAATGGATCAACGGGTTATTTTCCACTTAGGTTGGTTTTTCCTGCTTCGGAAAGACTCAGCAATAGTAATACTCCTGCAGAGATTCCTTCTTCTGCTCACGTTTGGTGGGATGTTAAACCTTAATTAAACCTTAAGAACTATGAAACGATTATTATATTTAGGTGTAATCTACTTTTTTGCTGCTAGTTTATTTTCTGGCTGTGAAAAGATAACAACGGGGGGTATTTCTTCAATGAGGTACTATCCAGCTATTACCTTGCAAGGTGCTGCTGCGATTACCATTAACGAAGGTGATAGTTATGTAGATCCTGGAGCTACTGCGGAACAGAATGGTGTTGCACTTGATGTGGTTACTACTGTAACTAGCCGTTATTTTGGCTACTCTGGGTCTACTATTGATAACAATAAGCCAGATGATTACTTCATAAATTATACTGCAACCAATGATGAAGGTCATTCTGCTACCGCCTCTAGGGTTGTTACAGTTAGACCACATCAGGGTGATTTTGTAACAACCATCGATGGTTTATATTTGGCCAATGTTTCACGTACTCCTTCACAAGGGACTGTAAGTGCTACTGCTGATTTTGGCCCAATTATGGTCATCCAAGTTAGCGGCAATACCTATGTTATGACTGATGGTATCGGCGGTTACTATACCTTTGGGAGAGGATTAGGAGATAGCTATCTTGCTCCAGGAGCTACTTTTACTGCTGATATGGTTAACAATGTTGGTACTCCAGGACCTGATTATACTGTAAATACATTTGGCGGTGTAGTTAGCATGACCAATATTATTATTGACCCTGTTAATAAACGTATTACCTTTTCCGCTGTATGGGATGCAGGTTATACTTTTAATGTTACAATGAAGCAGATCCAAAACTAACAACTAGACTGATATGAAAAAAGGATTAATATTATTGATGTTCGGAGCCGCTGTCCTTTCATTTGGCATCAGTTCTTGTAATAAGATCGATAGTTTGGACGATTACAAGAATGTGAATGTCGGCCAAACTGCTACTATGCCACTCAATGGAGAATATTGGGTTAAGGTGGATATAGGTGTTATTGGAGCTACAGATACTACTTGGTATGCTGATGGACTTGGGTGGGGTTGGATAAGAATACAGTTGTATAATACAGCGTCCAACACTAAGGATTCTATCTGGTTTAGTGATCCTAATGGTTGGTGGGCAGTAGCTAAAACTGCTTGCGTACCGTCTGAAACGCTGATTAAAGCTAGTGTACCAGTTGATAACATGGATCCACGCGAAGCTGGTCAAACGGTTACGTTTCTAGGTGGTAAGGTGTTCCTTAAGGGGACTATTACTCCAGGTGGTAGTGTTGCTGACAGTATTAGCCTTTCCACTATGTATAGTGATGCTGACCCAACATATATTTTTAGATATGGGGGCTACCGTCGTACTGGTTTTCAGGAGGACGAAAACTAGAGCATACACTAATAACTAAATTAGAACCCCCGATTTCGGGGGTTCTTTTTTTTACTCATATTTTGCTACCTTTGCCCATCAAAGTCTATGGGGATGGTAGAGAATATATTTCCCGTTTTTAAAGGAATGCTAGAGCGCGAGGTAAAGGAGAATCGCTTGAAGCAGAGAGGCGTTGTGGTTTGGCTAACCGGACTTTCGGGCAGCGGAAAAACATCCATTGCCATTGCTGTTGAGCAGGAACTGTCTGGATTAGGTTTTTTAACTCAGATTCTGGATGGTGATAATATTCGTGCTGGGTTAAATAGCAACCTTGGCTTTACTGCCGAGGATAGATTGGAGAATATTCGTCGCATTGCTGAGACTGCTAAACTCTTTGCTCACTGTGGGGTTATTACTATCTGCTGTTTTGTTAGCCCGGAGGTCAACATGCGTGAAAAGGCTAAGCAGATAATCGGTGAGGGGGACTTTTATGAGGTTTTTGTTAATACCTCAATGGAGACCTGCGAGCAGAGAGATGTTAAGGGGCTTTACAAAAAGGCAAGAGAAGGGAAAATAGAGCATTTTACGGGAGTTAATGCACCGTTTGAAGCTCCCTTAAATCCATTTTTGGAACTTAAAACCGAAGGCTATTCAGTTATGGAGTGTGCTTCGATTTTGGTGAATGCAATGATGGATCGAATAAAGTTGAAGTAAGTTACAGTATGGATAGAATTGTATTGAATCATTTGCGCGAGTTGGAGGCTGAATCCATTTATGTGATTCGGGAGGTGGTAGCGCAGTTTGAGAATCCAGTCATGCTTTTTTCCGGCGGCAAGGATTCCATTGTCATGTTTCATTTGGCACGCAAGGCTTTTTGGCCTGCAAAAGTGCCTTTCTCCCTTATGCATATAGATACGGGCCATAATTTTCAGGAGACACTTGACTTTCGTGATCAGCTGGTTGCAGAGGCCGGAGTGAAAATCTTCGTGCGCTATGTTCAGGATTCCATCAATAGTGGCCGTGCTATCGAGGAGAAAGGAATTAATGCTAGCCGAAATAAGAATCAAACTGTTGCTTTGCTCGACGGGTTGGAGGAGCTCAAGGTTGATTGTGCCATGGGTGGCGGCCGTCGTGATGAGGAGAAAGCTCGTGCCAAGGAGCGATTCTTTTCTCACAGAGATGAATTTGGACAGTGGGACCCAAAAAACCAGCGACCCGAGCTATGGAACCTATTCAACGGTAGAAAGCTCATGGGGGAGCATTTTAGAGTTTTCCCCATTAGTAATTGGACCGAAATGGATGTATGGCAATACATACTACTTGAAAATATAGCCTTACCTTCGCTTTACTTTTCTCATGAACGAGAAGTTTTTGAGCGTGACGGCGTACTATATGCTCAATCGGACTTTATGCAGATGAAACCAACTGAAAAGTTGGAAAAGAGGATCGTTCGCTTTCGAACCATTGGTGACATGACCTGTACTGGTGCTGTTGAGTCGGTGGCACAAAGTCTTGAAGATATAATTGAAGAGGTGGCTGCAACTCGTGTAACTGAGCGAGGTACTAGAGCTGACGATAAGCGTTCAGAGGCAGCAATGGAGGATAGAAAAATTGAGGGATACTTTTAATAATGGCTATGAGCAGTTTTAATAACGGCGACGATTTAAGCATGAATACTCGAGGCTACCTCGATATGGAGCTGCTGCGGTTTACTACGGCTGGCAGCGTCGACGACGGAAAGAGCACGTTGATTGGTAGGTTACTTTACGATAGCAAGGCAATATTTGAGGATCAGCTGGAAGCAATACACCAGGCAAGCATAAAGCGGGGACACGAACATGTCGATTTGGCCCTGCTTACCGATGGTTTGCGTGCTGAGCGAGAGCAGGGGATTACCATAGACGTTGCATATCGTTACTTTGCAACACCACGAAGGAAGTTTATTATTGCCGATACTCCAGGTCACATTCAATACACGCGTAATATGGTGACCGGTGCCTCTACCGCCAACCTGGCTATTATTTTGGTTGATGCACGGAATGGTGTTTTGGAGCAAACCATACGCCACTCCTATATTGCAGCCCTATTGGGAATTCCACAGGTGATTTTTTGCATTAATAAGATGGACCTCGTTGACTTTAGTCAGGAGGTTTTTAACCGCATAAAGACCAATCTCGTAGAGTTGGCAAAGCAGGTTGGTCTTGGCCAAACCTGGTATATGCCCATAAGTGCGCTCAAGGGCGACAATGTAGTAACACAATCGGAGGCCATGCCCTGGTTTACAGGAAAGCCTTTGTTAGAGTTGCTTGAGACCGTAGAGGTTATTCGGCACGAGAAATCTGATGCTGCACGATTCCCTGTTCAATATGTTATTCGCCCTCAGAGCGAAAAATTTCATGATTATCGCAGCTACGCTGGACGAATTGCCGGCGGCACTTTTAGGGTAGGCGACAAGGTGGTTGTTCTTCCTTCTGGGTTAAAGTCTTCCATTGCGGCTATCGATTTTGCTAGTGAGCCACTGCAAGAAGCCTATCAGCCCATGTCCGTATCACTTCGCTTAACGGATGATGTAGATATTAGCAGAGGCAACCTAATTGTGAAGGAGGGCGAGGAGCCACGGAGTGGGCAGGAGTTGGAGATAATGTCGTGCTGGTTAAATGAGCAGCCAGTTGTAGTTGGTGGGAAGTATATACTAAGGCATACCACCTCAGAGCTGCGATGCATTATAAAGGAGATCGTTTACAAGGTAAATATTAATACGCTGAAAAAGGTGTTAGACGATAAGCAGGTAGGCCCTAACGACATTGCATTACTTCGTGTAAAACTTACAAAACCCATTTTCTTTGACTCTTACAACCTAAATCGAAACACGGGAAGCGTAATCCTGATTGATGAGGCTACAAATGCTACAGTTTGTGCTGGGATGATTAACTAATTGAGGATATATTTTTCTGACAAAGCAAAGGCCTTTTTGGCCTTTCTTTATTAATGCGTGGTTGGGTTTTTAGGACTTACTTATCGTTATCATCCTCTTCTTCTAGCTGATCCCCATCATCCTTCTCGTAGAAGTGTCTGCGGTAGATAAGGTAGCCGACAACCAAGGCGGCAATGAAAAAACCAAGCAATTGATAGCGTATCATATGTTGATGGTTTTATTGTAAAAAAATTCGCTTAATTATGCGCAGCTTATGGGTGTAGATACTTTTTTCGTTATTGAAAATTCCTTGATGATCAATGCTATCTATTCTAACCCTTCCAGAAGCATGTATGATTTTACCCTCAGAGGCAATAAGGCCAACGTGTGTTATAAGCCCTTCCTCGTTGTCAAAAAATGCAAGATCCCCCGGCTGAACTTCCGTAATAAAATCGACAGTTTTGCCTGTTGATGCTTGTTGTGAGGCATCTCTAGGTATAAATATGTCGTGTATCCGATATATTGTTTGCGTAAAACCAGAGCAGTCGAGTCCAAAGATGGATTTGCCACCCCACAGATATGGGGAATTAATAAAGTGCATTGCTGTGGTAGTAACATCTGTAGGCTTAGCTGCAGCAACTTGGTTTTTGAAGGTTAACGACCCTGCTGTAGGGTGAAAGTAACCTCCTTTGGGCTCCCTTTCGAAAATAAAAGCTCCGGGCGGCATCGTATATTCCATGTTTGCTTCCCCAATATGGCATTGGTCTACCATTGAGGTAATTATTAGAGCAGCATTGGCAATGGTAGCAAATTCTGCATCGGAGAGTGCTTTTACCATATTGCTGCTAACCCAGCCTTGATACCCATCGGCCATTGATTGAACTAACAGCCACGATTCAGCAGTATCATTAATCTCAATCGGTTCGCCCCACAGCAGCTGCGATACCATTTCTGAGGATTCAGATGGTTCTCTTCGCATAGGGACGATGGTTTCCACCGCGATGGCCTTTTTGCTGTTTAGTTTGTATTTAAACGGGAACTTTCCCATGTTAGCGTAATTTTTGTACATTTGTTCAATGCTTGAAAGTTAAGGAATTTTACTACCAAGGGAAAGGTTTTTGATGATAAAACTGACTAAAAATAATTTGAGAGCGATTCTTCGAATTGTTATTTTTGCCGCGGCTACTGTGGCTGTAATCTCCATCCTGCCCCACGAAGGGAAGTTCAAATTCGAATTTCAAAAGGGTAGACCATGGAGTCACGAAACGCTTATTGCTCCTTTCGATTTTCCTATTTATAAAAGCGATTCCCGGCTCCTTGAAGAAAAGAGCGCTGTGTTGAAGTCTTTCAAACCATACTTCGACTTTGATAGTATTACCGTTAATGACGTTGTTGCACAGGAAAGTAGGAGTGTAGCCGATTACCTTACACGAAAGAAGCAACAGCAGAACTTCCCATTTCGTTTTTCAACGCTTAGGAACCCTAATCTTTCTGTGACGAAGCAGGAAGAATCGCTTAGCAATCTTGTTACGGAGTGTTTTAGATTTGTGTATGGCAAGGGTGTAGTTAGCCTATCCGATGCAAATCAGTTCTTTGATGGTACCAGTAATGATGTGCCGGTGGTTGTTTTACATAACGATTTTGCCTATGAAACCATTTCTGGAGAACTTTTTACTCCTAAAATGGCCATGGAATACTTAGTGAATAAGCTGGCATCCTCTTTTTTCCGAACAGAGGATCAGACATTGGCGTTTATTCGTGATGCTGGACTTGAGCGTGTAATTGTTCCAAATGTTAAGTTCGATGAGGACAAAACTTCGAAGGTTAAAGCGGAGTTGCTGGGATCGGTTTCATTAACCAGCGGAATGGTTCAGTCCGGGGAACGAATTATTGCAAAGGGCGACATTGTTGATGCAAATACCTTCATGGTGCTGGAATCGCTCAAGCATGAGTATGAGTCGAGGTTGGGTTATTCTGGTCAAGAATACATTTTGCTTTTGGGTCATTCTTTTTTGGTTGGCATTTGTATGCTCATTCTTTACCTTTTCCTTTTTCACTTTCGGCGTGATATTTTGCAGTCGGTAAGGAAAATACTATTTATAATTCTTCTGGTGGTAACCATGGTTGCCATCTCAGCATGGGTGATGAGTACCAGCACAGTAAGCATTTACTTGATTCCATTTGTTGTTGTACCAATTTTCGTACAAACGTTTTATGATAGTCGGCTCGCTCTCTTTATCCATTTAATAACAATAATGCTGGTAGGTTTTCAAGCACCAAACTCATTTGAATTTATCTTTATAAACTTTGTAGCTGGGGTGGTGGCTATTTTTAGCCTAACAAATGCATACAGGAGAGGAAAACTTTTTGTTGCGACAGGTTATGTGTTTTTGGTGTATGCCTCCATCTTTTTCGCGCTTAACCTGCTGAATGAGGGCAACTTTAGCAATATTGTTTGGTTCGATTATGTTTGGTTTTTAGGGAATGCTTTCCTGATTCTCGTTACCTACCAGCTAGTTTACGTATTTGAAAAAATTTTCGGATTTCTGTCTGATACAACCCTCATGGAACTTTCGGACCATAACCAAGAGTTGCTGCGAAGGTTGGCTGAGGAGGCACCGGGTACATTTCAGCACTCATTGCAGGTTTCCACGTTGGCTGAAGCAGCAGTGTTTCAAATTGGTGGAAATCCTTTGCTGGTTAAAATTGGTGGACTGTATCACGACATTGGGAAGTTGAATAACCCAATATACTTTATTGAGAATCAGGTTTCTGAATTTAACCCTCACCATAATATCGAATTTGAGGAAAGTGCGAAAATCATAATAAAGCATGTGGCTGATGGTGTGCAGATTGCTCGAAAGTATAAGTTGCCGGAACAAATTATTGATTTTATCCGAACTCACCACGGCTCCTCCAAGGTTCAGTATTTCTACCGATTGTATCGTAATAAGTTTCCTGAAGGAGGTATTGATGACTCATTCTGCTACCCAGGACCTCGTCCAATGAGCAAGGAAACTGCCGTGCTCATGATGGCCGACGCAGTGGAGGCTGCCTCCAGAAGTTTGAGTATTGTTACGGCTGAAACCATCGATGAATTGGTAGAGTCCATTGTTAATTTTCAGCAGCAGGAAGATCAGTTTGCCGAGGCCGATATCACGTTTAAGGATATTACAACTATAAAAACTGTTTTCAAGAAAAAACTGCTCAATATTTACCATGTTCGGGTGGTGTATCCTCAATAAAAAAGAGGGAGTAGGCTCCCTCTTTTTTTCTGAAAAGATGTTGATTATCTCAGGTCGTTTATTGTTACTCCTGGATACTTTGCCTCTGAAAAGGTAAATGTGTTCTCGCTCACAGGAATATCGTGTTCAAATTTCTTGATATCGAGGGTATACCTGTTACCATCCTTGCTGAAGTACTTTATTTGAACTGGCTCCATCGTTTTTTGATTGAATGAAAACCGAACAATCGTGTAGGTAGCTGCAATGCTTTTTGGGTAGAGGTCAATTACATAAACAGGCACCTTATTTAAGGTTGTTTCCTCCTTAAATTTATACTTAAAATCTCTGTCATAAACAGTAAAAAGTTTTGCTGGATCATCAAGCAAACCTCCGTCGCCTTCTTTTGGCTCGAGGATATTAACTTCGTTGGCTTCCTTGAGGTAAGTCCATTTGGTTTTGCCGTTAAAGTAGGTTACGGTGCCCATCAAATCGAGCACATACTTTCGGCCTTTGAGGGTAATGGTACCCTTGTGTGTGTCCTTAATGTGTTCCTGCTGATTTTCCAAGGTAAAGGAGAATTCGGAATACATCGTTTTATACCCCTTTGTCTTTTTTGAAAAATCTTCGAGGATGTCTTTTGCACGTTGATCCTTTTGCGAAAATGCAAACATAGGAATCATAAGAAGTGCTAAGAATAGGATTTTTTTCATGCTATAGTAGTTTGTTGAAATTATCGATGGTTGCTGTTGATATTAGAAAATAACTGTTCTAGCGACATCTCGTCCGTTATAAGGACTTGCCGCGCTTTGCTCCCTTCAAATGGGCCAACAATTCCTGCAGCCTCAAGTTGGTCAATTATTCTCCCAGCACGGTTATAGCCAATGGAGAATTTTCGCTGAATTAGTGAAGTGGAGCCTTGCTGGTTCATTACAATAACTCTAGCTGCCTCTTCAAAGAGTTCATCCTTTTTGGAAAGGTCAACTTCTGCCGATTCACTTCCTTCCTCTCCCTTGTATTCGGGAAGAAGAAATGCGGAGGAATAGCCTCGCTGGTTCCCAATAAAGTCTGTAATGCGTTCAATTTCAGGGGTGTCAACAAACGCGCACTGAACGCGAATGAGATCACTACCTGTTGATACTAGCATATCGCCACGGCCAATTAACTGATTTGCACCGGGGCTATCTAGAATTGTTCGCGAGTCGACCATTGCTGATACTCTAAACGCAATTCTAGCCGGAAAGTTGGCTTTAATTACGCCGGTGATAATATTAGTCGTTGGCCGCTGTGTAGCAATAATCAGGTGAATGCCAATAGCACGTGCAAGCTGGGCGAGTCTAGCAATAGGTGTTTCTATTTCTCTTCCGGCTGTCATTATAAGGTCGGCAAACTCGTCAATTACTACAACAATGTAAGGTAGATATTTGTGACCCTTTTCGGGATTGAGCCGGCGCGATACAAATTTCTCGTTGTATTCCTTTATGTTTCGTACGTGAGCAAGTTTTAGCAAGTCGTAGCGGCTATCCATCTCGTTGCACAGCGAGTTTAGCGTGTAAATTACCTTTTGGGTGTCTGTAATAATGGCCTCTTCTGCGTCAGGTAGCTTGGCCAGGAAGTGCCGTTCAATTTTGGAGTACAGCGTTAGCTCGACTTTTTTAGGGTCAACCAGCACAAATTTGAGTTGTGATGGATGCTTTTTGTATAGTAAGCTGGTGAGCATCGCATTCAATCCTACCGACTTACCTTGTCCTGTAGCACCAGCAACTAGTAAGTGAGGCATTTTAGTAAGGTCAATAACAAAAGTTTCGTTGCTGATTGTCTTACCCAAGGCAAGTGGCAGCTCATATTTCGATTCCTGGAACTTAGCCGATTTAATAATCGAGAGCATGGAGACTACCTCCGGATTAAGATTAGGAACTTCGATGCCAATAGTTCCCTTTCCTGGAATTGGTGCAATAATTCTAATTCCTAACGCTGCTAAGTTTAACGCAATGTCGTCTTCTAGGCTTTTTATTTTTGAGATACGAACACCGGGAGCTGGAACTATTTCATACAGCGTAACGGTAGGTCCTATGGTCGCCTTTATCTTATCTATTTGAATTTTATAGTTGGCAAGGGTTTCAACAATTTTATTTTTATTCGAGATTAGCTCTTCGTTGGAAACAGCAGCATCACTGCCCTTATATTCTTCAAGAAGCTCAATAGGTGGCTTTATAAAAGCTGAGAGGTCTAGGGTTGGGTCGTAGACGTCTTGACTGCCTGTATGTGGGTTCGCAAACTCTTCCGCCGCTGCCGACTCTACCAATAGTTCAACCTCTCCGAAGTTATCAACAACTTGGTTTTGTGAATATTCTGCATTTGGTACAGAGGTGATGATGCCTATGTTATTCTCGTCTACTTTTTCTGAAAAGTTTTTAGTAGGGTTTTCGGTAGCTTTTGATGCCAATGAAATTTCGTCGTTATTGGATCCTATGCTTATTACCTCCATTTCAAGGGAATGGTCTTTCTCTTTCAAGTCACGGTCAGGTCCGTTTTTAGCACCCATGATTGGATTTTTTGCTGCAGTAATGGGAGTTTCGACACCATTTGCCCACTCTGGATTTTCTGTAGCAACTATATCAGACTCCTTTTTCTTAAATAGGTCGTGAATAAATCCTACGCTACGGTTAAGCCAGTGGAATCCGTTCTTTGTAGTGAAAACAAGGAAGGTAGCTGTGGCAAATAGCAGCAGCATGGCTGTCCCAACTTTCCCCAAAAAGCTATCCATCCACTTTGTGACAAAAACGCCATGTGCTCCGCCAAGCCCATTTCCCATGTAGCCTTGTGCTGTCCCAAAAAGAAAGCCAAACACCAACGAAGTTAGAATGACAGAGACTATCAATACTCGGCTTGTTTTACGAAAAGGATAGGGTCGAAGCTTCATTAGCCGCAATCCTCCAAGACCAAATATTAAAGGAAATACCAGCGCTGCTAAGCCAAACCCATCACTCATGAAAAGGTTTCCTAAGAAGGCTCCAGCTTTCCCAGCCCAGTTCTCAACCCTTACGTCAGAGGCAGAAAATACATTTTGCCAGCCAAAGCTTTGATCGGCTTTCCAGGTGAACACAAATGAAACGAGCGCAATTAGGAGGTAGAGTGAGAAGAGGAAAATAAACACCCCCGCAATGAACTTAAAACGCTCGTCGCGATGAAACCCCTTCTTGGCCGAAGGGTTAGAATCAGATTTTTGGCTTTCTTTTTTACCCATTTAGCTTGCTTGTGAAAAAACGTTATTCGCAGAATAATAGTGTGCTTTATGTTGCAAAGCTAAATAAAATATGGAAAAGCTGAGTAACGTTTTTACGGATGGTAGTTATTATTGCATTTTAAAGAGCTTAAAAACTTCCAATAACGTTTCCCTGTTAATTCTTTTATAACCGTTTGGAACTGCAAAGTTGCTAATGTTGGCACCGTCATTTTCAATTTTTGAAGCTGCGATTATCACCTTTTTATTGGCCATCATCATGCCAAATTGTAGCATTACCCCATCAATCTGCTCGAATGGGGTATTCTGGTTAGGATTTGGCCGGCCTATCTCGTTAGTGTAATACACCTCGAACGAGGCTTGGCTGGAATCGTTTATGTGAAATTTTGCTATCTGGCAGTTGTAACCAAGAATTTTGTGGTTGCCCTTTTGAGGTGTTATGGTAAAGGAAGGCATATCTTGATATAAGAAGGATGCCCCAAGATTACCCGTTGAATCGGTATAGAACAACTTTTTGTTGAGGAGTTTGATGAGATAGTGGCTTACTTTGGTTTCCCTGTTTTCAATGTAGGTAATGCTAACCATTCCCGATAATCCCTCTATTTGAGTGTTTATCATGTTTTTGTTATACCTAATTGTCATTTGGGTTGGAAGCGTCTTAGCCGTATCGTTTGGATAGGTTATTTGGTAGACCACCATGCCCTCTTGCTTAAGGGATCTATTGGAATTGCATGAAAAAAGTAATAAACCTGTTATGAAGCAGATGTATAGCTGTTTTTGAAGGCTATTCATAGAACATTTTTCTGCAATTTAAGAATTTCTTTGGCAGTATAACTGTTTATGCTGCTCAATTTCCCTGTTTTTTATTAGCCATTAGGTGTCCAATGCCGGTTAGGTGTATCAAGGGAAAGCAAAGGCGATATGATAATGGTTGCTTGTTTTTTGAAAAACAATTTTTAGCTTTGTCCCTTTCAGTCTAATAAATTAACAAATTGTGTATGAATAAATTAGCAGTTGTAGCGTTAGGTGGAAATGCGCTGCTTCGCGGAAACCAAATGGGAACCATTGACGAGCAGGAGCAGAACACAGAGGATACGCTTGAAAATCTTGTATACTTAATCAAAGAGGGATACAGCTTAGTGATTGGCCATGGCAATGGCCCACAGGTTGGAAACATCCTTATGCGTAATGATGCCGGTGAACAAACGTATGGAATTCCGCAAATGCCATTAGATGTGTGCGTTGCCGACTCCCAAGGTGGTATTGGCTACATGATTGAGCGAATGCTACGCAACGTATTGCACAAGCATGGCATTGAAAAGGAGGTAGTATGCCTTGTAACCTCAGTTGTGGTAGACAAGGATGATACAGCCTTCAAAAATCCTACTAAACGAGTTGGAAAAAGCTACACTAAGGGGCAAGCCGATGCATTGGCAAAGGAAAAAGGATGGATTTTTAAGGAGGAGGTTAAGGATACCGTTAGTGGCTGGCGTCGGGTAGTACCGTCCCCTCGGCCAATAAAAATAATGAATGAAACAATAATCGAAGAACTTGCTAGAGAAGGGGTGATAGTTATTGCCGCTGGCGGTGGTGGAGTTCCTGTGTACATTGACGAAAAGGGGAATGTTAGACCATCAGAGGCCGTAATCGATAAGGATTCAGCATCGGCATTGCTTGCTGCTAGGATTAAAGCTGATGAATTCTATATACTCACTGATGTGCCGTATGTGTATATTAACTATAAAAAGCCTGGGGAGAAAAAGATAGAGTTTTTAGATAAGGCAGACACCGAAAAATACCTTGCTGAAGGTATGTTTGGTGAGGGTAACATGGCGCCCAAGATTAGGGCTTGTCTTCAATTCATTGAGCAGGGTGGTTCAATGAGTGTTATTACGGAGGCCACAAAACTTGAGGACATGTCGTATGGCACCAAAATCACCATGCAATACGAAAACTAAAAATGGTTAATTTCGCAACTATAAAAACTTACTAAAACTATAACTATGGCTTTCAATCTTAAAAATAGGAGCTTCTTAAAGCTTCTCGACTTTTCTCCAAAGGAGATTGATTTCATGCTAAATCTTGCTGCCGACCTTAAGGCTGCCAAATATGCCGGAACGGAGCAGCAGATGCTGAAGGGGAAAAACATTGTTCTTCTTTTCGAAAAGGATTCTACCCGCACTCGTTGTGCATTTGAGGTGGCAGCACTTGATCAAGGTGCGCACGTTACCTATCTTGGACCTTCAGGTTCCCAAATGGGTAAGAAGGAATCCATGAAGGATACCGCTCGCGTGCTTGGACGCATGTACGACGGCATTGAATACCGTGGTTATTCTCAAGAAATAGTTGAAACGCTAGGTGCCTATGCTGGAGTTCCAGTTTTCAATGGGTTGACCACCGAGTTTCACCCTACTCAAATTCTTGCCGACTTTCTTACCATGCGAGAGCATACCGATAAACCTTTGTCGAAAGTTGCATTTTGTTATCTAGGCGATGCACGCAATAACATGGGAAATTCCCTCATGGTTGGTGCGGCAAAAATGGGTATGGATTTTAGGGCTGCTGCTCCAAAGGCATGCTGGCCAGACGAGGAACTCGTTGCCAAGTGTCGTGAGATTGCAAAGGAGACAGGTGCTAAAATTACCCTAACCGAGGATGTAAAGGTTGGTGTTAAGGGTTGCGACTTTTTGTACACCGACGTATGGGTATCGATGGGAGAGCCAGAGAGTGTTTGGGAAGAGCGCATTAAGTTGCTGAAACCATACCAGATAAACAAGGCGGCCATGGAAGCTACCGGTAATCCAAATGTTAAGTTTATGCATTGCCTTCCTGCCTTCCACAACCGTGAAACTGCAGTTGGTCAGGATATGTATAAAAAGTTTGGCATAGGCGAAATGGAGGTTACCGAAGAGGTATTTGAGTCGGGTGCTTCTATAGTATTTGATGAGGCCGAAAACCGCATGCACACTATTAAAGCGGTAATGGTTTCGATGTTAAGCTAGTGTAATTCGTCAATTATTTTAAAAAAAGTGCTCCAATAGGGCACTTTTTTTGACTTGCTTTGTTTTTTGGCATACCTTAGTTAAGGTTTTATTTACTAATTCTTTAGCTATGACTATTTACATTGGGAACATTTCCTATTCAATGAAGGAGGAGGAGTTGAAAAGTGCTTTTGAAAAGTTTGGTGCTGTAACCAGCGTTAAAATGATCGTTGATCGGCAATCCGGCCGCTCAAAGGGATTTGCGTTTGTTGAGATGGAAAATGAAGAAGAGGCTATTAGTGCCATTGCCTCTCTCAACAATTCTCAACTTGACGGCAGAAACATTAAGGTGAATGCTGCCCATAGCAAAGATACAGTGCAGGGAGCATAGCGAAAAGAGATCAAGAGAAGCAACTACCTACAATTGGGAGTTGCTTCTCTTTTTATGTAATAACATCTCGAATTACCATATAAAGCATAAATCCGGAAGTTGCGATCTTTACTCCGGTTCCTATTACAAATCCAATAAAACTTCCTATTGCCGCTTTTGTCGCTTCTTTGTTCGAGGCACCACGTGTGATTTCAGCAAT
>DATKVT010000127.1 GCA_035529935.1 Williamwhitmania sp.
ATACCTCTTTGCCATAACGGTTATACACCCTTATATCGACATCGGTGAAGAAAACGAAATCGGGAATCTCCCATTTATCGTTGGCACCATCGCCATTGGGGGTAAACACGTACGGAATGCGCATGTGATTGGGGTCGCATAGGCCAATTTTAATTGAATCGGAGTTCACGCAACCGTTTTCGTCGGTTACCTGAACCCAAATATTTTGGGAAAGTCCAGCTCCTACAAGCAGGTTGCTGGTAATATCGCCTGAGCTCCACAAGTAGCTGGTAACTGTTGAATTGTATGCATCTAGCATAAGTGCCTGACCACCGCAGAGAGAGGTGTCGCGGCCAAGGTTAACAACAGGTAGCGGATTAATGGTTACCTGCGTAGTATCGTAGGAGCAGCTGTAATCGGCCCCTATAAGCCGAACCCTATAAGTTCCAGCAGTATTGGTAATGAATGTTTGATCTTTTGACCCATCCTGCCATAGGTAGTTCTTATAAGAAGAACCCGGGTCGATGGTAATATTGCCGTTCTGGCAAAATTTAAGCAACTCTGGCAATGCGCCTACTGGCACAAAAATGGTTGGAGAGTTGATAACCACATCCTGCTCATATGGTGCGCCAACACAACCCCAAGGGGTGGTTTCGGTAACCATAAAAGAGTAAACTCCACCTACAAAATTATTGTCCCACGTAACGGCAATGGAATCACCTTTGGCGAATACTTGAATGTTAACTGATGGTACAGTAAAGCCGCCGGGCCCCACAATGCTCCACGAAAAAATGGAGGTGCCATTGAGCCCTTTGACCCCGTACTTTTCAACAGTGCCTACACAGGCGCTGGGCAAATTTTGCCCAGCGCTGTGTTTTACACTGAATATCAGAGTCACAAATAACGCTATCAGGTAATAGTTACGCAATTGACTTGGCGTTTGTGTGAGACAATTAAAATTACAACTCTATTCTAAGCAATCTTAATACTAGTAAGCAAAAGCGTTAGCAATGTGATAAACAGGGCCAGTAACAGGTGTTGGGTTAACAATATACTCAACGGTTACAGTTCCAGTGAATGGATAGGTGGTAATGTTACCTGCAGCAGCAGTAGCTCCACCAGCAACATTAGCAGCAACGTAGTCTGACTTCTGAGAAATAGCCGACACAATACCTTCAGGGGTAGCAACAAGAAGATCTGACGCCTTAAGTAGGGTAAAAGTGTACTTGGTCCGTTTTAAATTCAGTACAGTAAGAGCACCAGTAGAAACAACTTCTGGCCCTGCACCATGGTACTTAGCAGCAGTTGTGTGGTCATCTACAAGGCTTGTCACAACACTTGCAGGAATTTCAACATCAGCAGCGTCAATGTTAACGCTTCTTTTCTGAATTGAGTAGGCATAGCCTGCATTTGCAACAGGAGCACCAGTTTCAGTGATAGCTACGGAAAGGTTTTCAGGACCTTGGTCACCGCAAACATGGAATTGATGTCCAGCAGCGTCAACTGTCCAAGCAGCAACAGCAGAACCGGAAACGGCTGCAGTAGGCTTCCCTGTTACAAAAACATTGAAGTCAATACCTGCATCGTGGCAACCACCAAAAGCTGCAGGAGCTTGCTCGTAAACATTAACTGCGTAAGGGCCACCAACAGTTACACCGCTAATTTCCACGTAGTTGAGAGATGAAGGCTGAATAAATGTAATGTTTGCAGGACTTGAGGCAGAAGTTACAACCCATGTAAAACCAGCAGTTAATCCAGTGCTTGGGAATACCCATGATGGATTGTAAATAGCATCAGGTTGAACATAAACAGGAACAGACATTCCCTGTGTTACATAGGTTGCATTTGGAGTAGCATCAGCAGAAATGAGACTGTAGTCTGCAGCATCACCTTGAGCCATAGCTCCAGAAACAAACAATGCGCTAGCAAGAGTTAACGCGATCTTCAAAAAAGTCGATTTTTTCATAGCGTGTTGATTAAGGTTAAAAAATATTTTGTTCATAAACTAGATTTTTCCCAATCAGGGGTTTATCAATTAAACTCCGAAATTAACTTTTGGTATACATTTCTTACACCACGGAGCCACTTTACTTGACCAACTCTTATCGGGCTTTGATAAACGGTTTTTCAAAGGGTTTCAATAAAAGGTAAGACAAAGATCGTAAACTGCCCTATCCATTTAAGCAATTGAGATGCCAAAAATAGCAATATTCTGTAAACTAGAGTAAATAAGGTAAGACAGATTTGAATACCCCCCATTTTCGGGCAGAAGCGCTACCATACTAAGTCCAATTTTGGGCATTTATATTATTCCTTATTAAGTTGGAACGGCTATTCTGCCTTGCGGTCCCCTAGCAATATTCTCCAATCTCCAGGCAAGCCATTCAACTAAAACACCATTAGCGTTATAGGTTTTCTTCTGCCATATAGAATTATCGTTCCGGTATAGGAATTCAACCCGGGAGATAAGCGCTCCGTTGGTATCGAAAAGTTGCTTTTCCGCAATATTACCCTTTGCGTCATACTGATAGGTTACAGTTGATGACAAAGAACGATTGCCAATCTTCTTCGTTACCAACTCCTTAACCATTCTTCCAAGCGAATCGTAGGTTGCAACCCTATTAAGCGCAACTATGGAGTCTAGGGGAAATCCACCCTTTACCTTCACCTTACGCATAACTTCGGTCCCATGCTCATCATAGGTATAGGTTGATCGGAACACCTTCTTACCCTTTAAGGTAGTAGCATCAATCCGAACAACTCTACCCTGTGGATCATAGGTAAATTTTTCAATAAAGGCCAATCGTTTGGCATCGTTCGGAAACGTCACCATTTGTTTTAGTATATTATTGTTATTCCCAAACACAAAGCTGTCCACCTCCACCTTTTTATCGGCGACAAAGGACTCAACCTTCACCTTGTTTTTGCCATTGTAAGTGTTCCAGCGATAGGCAATTATACTAGGTGCTCTGTCATAATCAACCTCTGTGTGGCAACGACCAGTTGAATCGAGAAGATATTGGGTTACAGTAAAATATTTGCCAGTCCCTTTTCCATCAACTAACTCATAGGAAGCTTCTATCCGTTGGCTGTGAATGTTCTGTTTAGGCCTTTCTTGTGCTTTTAAAGAAATCACAATCAAGCCTAAGCAACCAGCTAATAAAATATGTCTCATTTATTGAAGTGTTTTGAGATTTATGCAGTGGATAATACAGAATACAATAATTTATCTTCTGGTAAATCCAAGGTGACGCAATGTTGTTGTATTGTTATTTCTTTTCAGGACAATAAATTTTGACCATGTCTTTTGCAGGTGCATAACCCATATCGAGTGCCTTTTTGAAATCATTACAACCCCCAGCCTCATCCTTAAGATTCATTTTGGAGATTCCTCGGTTGTAATAAGCCTCAGCATTATTTGGATTTAATTGCAAAGCCTTATCATAGTCAACAATCGCCTCCTTGTGCATTCCAAGAATTCCCTTGGTTACGGCGCGGTTGTAGTAGGCATCGGCATTGTTGGGGTCGAGCTCCACTGCTCGGTTAAAGGCTGCCAAGCTACCCTTGTAGTCACCACTTATTGCCTTTGCTGTTGCAAGGCTGAACACTGCCTTCTTGTAGTCAGGTTTTAGCGCAATGGCCTTGTTAAGGTCGGCAAAGCATTTCTTAAAATCCTTTTTCTGCATGTAGAGCATTCCACGGCTGTAGAACACGCTGGAGTTTTTCCCATCAAGCGCCAAGGCTGTATTGTATGCCTTTAAGGCATTATCTAGCTCTCCATTATTGGCTTGTGCAAGGCCAAGGTAGTAATATGCATCTGCATCCTTACTGTTTAGGCTGGTAGCCTTCAGCAGGTCCTGCTCGCCATCTTTATAGTCTTTTAGCTTAACACGAAAAATACCCCTGTTCTTGTAGGCATCAAAGTTGGCAACACCGCTTTCGATGAGCTTGCTGTAGCTCGCAATGGCCTTGTTAAAGTCGTTGAGCGCCTCCACCGAAGCCCCCATCTTGTAAAAGGTCTCCTGGCTTGTCCCTCCCAGCTGGGCGCTCTTTATATAATCGGCAATGGCATCGTCGAACCGGAGAAGGCCGGCCTCAACAATACCTCTATTATAGTATGCTTTGGCTAGGGAACCGTTGATCGATATGGCTTTATTTAAAACCTTAAGCGCAGCGTCCCATTTTTGCTGATTCTTTAGCGAAATACCCTTGTGCAGGTAGGGCAGCGCAATGGTGCTGTCCAGTGCGATCGACTGATTGAAAAACGTTATGGCCAAGCTATCGTTACCCTTGCCTTGAAGAATTACCCCTTTGAGATCGAGGTATTCGGGCTTTGTGGAAAGCATTAGGGCAAAGTCAATTTTGTGCAACGCTTGCTCATACTTTGCAGAATCGGCAAGCTCCTTAGCCTTAACGTAGGAGTTACCAGCCCACCTCGGCTTTTCCATAAAAAACACCACCAAAATCAGCAAAATAGCTACGCCTACGTAGAGGAAAGTATTCTTCATGTTACTATGGTTTTCAGAATGTTAATACTAAAGCACGAAACGTTAAGCCATTATAGCAATAAAATGAACTTTTGTTTCATAAATCAGCCGCTAATTTAAAAAAAATAGGTGGGAAGGGCAATAGGGAATGAAAAAGTGAAGGGTGACGGAAAAGTGACGAGTTACAAAGCTACAAGTTACCAAAAGACCGGTTCTGGGGCCGCTAATCATTTCCCCGCACTTTAGGGCGGGGGGTGACGGCAAATTCCAAAACGGAGTGGTGCCAAGGCAAACCTACAGCCGATTCAGTGACGGGTGACGGAAAAGTGACAAGGTGACGAGTTACAAAGCTACAAGTTACCAAAAGACCGGTTCTGGGGCCGCTAATCATTTCCCCGCACTTTAGGGCGGGGGTCGACGGCACCATCCAAAACGGAGCGGTGCACGCTCCGATGGCCTTCAGCGCACCGAACCTTCCATGCACCGCAACCACCGTAAGGATTAAAAAGTTGGAAGTGGTGCCAAGGCAAACCTACAGCCAATTCAGTGAAGGGTGACGGAAAAGTGACAAGGTGACGAGTTACAAAGCTACAAGTTACCAAAAGACC